>NZ_JBSGZJ010000445.1:0-5930 GCF_053610925.1 Streptomyces sp. NPDC054847
CCGCACGGCTGTGGCTGCGTGAGGTGCTTCCCGAGGAGGCGCGGCAGATCGCCGCGGGCGCGGACGCCGGACTGAACTGGCTGGGCGGCGCGCCGAGCGAGCAGACCCGTGTCGCGGCCCGCATGCTCGACAGGGCGGCCGGTGCCGGCGCGCATGTGGCCGCCTGGGGCATGTATCTGCTGTTCCGGGCCGAGGACGCCCTGATCGTCGGCGCGATGGGCTTCCACGGGCCGCCCTGCGACGGCAGCGTCGAGATCGGCTTCGACCTCGCCGAGCAGGCCCGCGGCCACGGCTACGCCACCGAGGCGCTGGGCGAGCTGGCCCACTGGGCGCTGGGCAGGAGCGGGGTGAGCACGGTGGTCGCCACGACCACCGAGGACAACACCAAGTCCCAGCACGTCATGCGGCGGGCGGGCTTCGAGCTGCTGGACGGGCGCGACGCCGAGGGGCTGCTCGTCTTCCGGCTCTCCCGCTGAACCGGCGCCCCCGGCCCCTTTCTTTGTGACGTTCCGACGAACCGAAGGCACAACACCCGAGGAGCATGGTGTCCCGTCCACTGAGCACCGGGTCCGTCACCGCGGACACCGCCGCCGAGCCCCTCCCCCAGCCGTACGCCTATGCCCGGCACGAGGCGGTGGAGCCGGACTGGCGCCGGTTCCCGGGCTGGCGGCACGTCACGGACGAGCAGTGGCGCGATCCGCAGTGGCAGCGCGCGCACTGCGTCAAGGGTGTGAAGGACCTGGCCCGGGTCGCCGGCGGCGGCCTGGACGACGCGTTCTACGCCGATCTGGAGGCCGACCAGCGCGAGCACGCGACGATGCCCGTCCTGCTGACGCCGCACGTGCTGAACACGATGGCGCCGCACACGGCCGTTCGGACGGCCGCCTGGTACGAGGACCCGGTGCGCCGCTACATGCTGCCGCTGGCCTCCGACCGGCATCCGCTGTGGCCGAGTCATCCGCTGGCCTCCCGCGACTCGCTGCACGAGGCGGAGATGTGGGCGGTGGAGGGGCTCACCCACCGCTATCCGACGAAGGTCCTGGCCGAGCTGGTGACCACCTGCCCGCAGTACTGCGGGCACTGCACCCGGATGGATCTGGTGGGCACCTCCACGCCGCAGATCACCAAGTACCGCTTCGTGCTGCGTCCGGCCGACCGTCTGGACCGCATGATCGAGTATCTGCGGGCGACGCCGTCGGTCCGCGACGTGGTCGTCTCCGGCGGGGATGTGGCCAACGTGCCCTGGCCGCGCCTGGCGTCGTTCGTCGACCGGCTCCTCGAGCTGGACTCGGTGCGCGACATCCGGCTGGCCAGCAAGGGGCTGGTGGGCCTGCCGCAGCACTGGCTGGCCGGTCAGGTCCTCGACGGTGTCGCCGCGCTGTCCGCCAAGGCACGGGAGCGCGGTGTGTCGCTGGCCCTGCACACCCACGCCAACGCCGCCCAGCAGATCACGCCGCTGGTCGCAGAGGCGTCGCGGGCGCTGCTCGGGGCCGGTCTGCGGGACGTGCGCAACCAGGGCGTGCTGCTGGACGGGGTCAACGCCACGCCCGAGGCGCTGCTCGACCTGTGCTTCGCGCTGCTGGATTCGGCGCAGGTCATGCCGTACTACTTCTACCTCTGCGACATGGTCCCCGGCGCCGAGCACTGGCGGCTTCCGCTGGAGCGCACCCAGGCGCTGCAGCGTTCGATCATGGGCTATCTGCCCGGGTTCGCCACGCCGCGGCTGGTGTGCGACGTGCCGTACGTCGGCAAGCGGTGGGTGGACCAGGTGGACGGCTACGACCGTGAGCGCGGGATCTCGTCGTGGACGAAGAACTACCGTACGACGCTCGACCAGGACGACCCGGCCGGTCTGGAGCGGGTGCACCACTACTACGACCCGGTGCACACGCTGCCCGAGAGCGGCCGGCAGTGGTGGACGAGCGCCAGTGCCCTGATCTGCGGGGCGTCATGAACGGCCCCGGGGCGCAGGCCTGTTCGCCGCTGGGGCTGCACCGGGTGATCGAACCGCGCGGGGTGCTGCCGCAGGCGGCGCTGCGGCTGGACACCGACCCGCGGCCGGCGGCGGACGAGGTCCGTGTCGCGGTGGAGTGCCTGAACCTCGACGCCGCGTCGCTGCGGCAGCTGCGCGAGAGGCACCACGGCGACGGCGACGCGATACGGGCGTACGTGTGCGAACTGGTGCGTGAGCGGGGCAAGATGCACAACCCGGTGACCGGCTCCGGCGGCATGCTGATCGGCACCGTCGCCGCGTGCGGGCCCCGTTCGCCGCTGGGGCTGCGGGTGGGCGACCGGGTGGCCACGCTGGTGTCGCTGACGCTGACCCCGCTCGTGATCACCGACGGGCTGCGTGACTGGGACGGGCTGAGCGAACGGGTGCCGGCCCGCGGCCACGCGATCCTGTTCGGCCGGTCGATCGCCGCGCGGCTGCCCGGTGACCTGCCCGACCCGCTGGCCCTGTCGGTGTTGGACGTGTGCGGCGCGCCCGCCTTGACCGGCCGGGTCGTCGCCTCGTACGCGCGGCGCGGCCGTGCCCCTTCGGTGCTGGTGCTCGGCGCGTCCGGCAAGTCCGGGTCGCTGTCGCTGGCGGCCGCCCGACGGGCCGGCGCGGGGCGGGTGACCGGGGTGGTGCCGGATGCGGCGGAGGAGACGGCGCTGACAGCCGCCGGCCTCGCCGACACGGTGGTGCGGGCCGACGCCAGGGACGCTCTGGCCGTGCGCTCGGCGCTGGAGCGGCACGGCGGTGAGGCCGATGTGACGGTCGTGTGCACCGATGTGGCCGGCTGCGAGCACGCCGCGATCCTGGCCACGGCGGACGGCGGTTCGGTCGTCTTCTTCTCGATGGCGACCTCCTTCAGCGCGGCGGCCCTCGGCGCGGAGGGCATGGCCCGCGACGTGACGATGCTGATCGGCAACGGCTACCAGCCCGGGCACCACACCCTCGCGCTGGACCTGGTGCGCCAGGAGCCGGGCGTACGGGCCCTGTTCGACCGGACCCGCGGCCCCGCGCGGGCAGGGGCGGGGGCCGTGCGATGACCTCGGCGACGGCTCCGGTGCCGACGACCGCCGTGGCGGGGAAGCTCGGCCTCGACGCCCGCACGGTGGCCCGTGCCCGTGCGCTGGCGGCCCGCGCAGGCGGGCCCGTCGTCGAACTCGCCCGCACCCGCACCACCGTGTCGGTGGAGCGCGCCACGCTGCGGCTGGCCGGGCTGGACGGCGCGGACGCCGAAGGCATCCCGTGGGTGAACCGGCTCGTCGACGCGGTGGCCGACACCGTGGGCCTGGAGCACGGGGTGTGCCTGCCGGTGTGGGACGCGCTGCGCGGCGGCCGGTACCGGGACCTGGCCGACCTGGCGGCCTGCGCGGCTGCCCGCACGGTGCGCTTCCGCCTCCCGGACGGGGCGGCCGCCGAGGCGGCGGCCGGCGCGGCACGCAGGGCGGTGGCCGGCGGGATCGGCGTCATCGACGCCCGGCGTGCGGAGCGGGAGCGGATGGCGGGCCGGTGGGGAAATCCGCCCGCGCCGTGGATCTATCTGATCGTGGCGACCGGCGACATCCACGAGGACATCCGGCAGGCACGGGCCGCGGCCCGCGGCGGCGCGGACGTCATCGCGGTGATCCGCTCGACGGGCCAGTCGCTGCTGGACTACGTACCCCAGGGCGCCACCCGCGAAGGGTTCGCCGGCACGTACGCCACCCGGGAGAACTTCCGGCTGATGCGCGCCGCGCTGGACGAGGTGTCGGCCGAGGTGGGCCGCTACATCCGGCTGACGAACTACGCGTCCGGGCTGTGCATGCCCGAGATCGCGGCACTGGCGGGCCTGGAGCGGCTCGACATGATGCTCAACGACTCGATGTACGGGATCCTGTTCCGCGACATCAACCCGGTGCGCACCTTCGTCGACCAGCGGTTCTCCCGGCAGCTGCACGCCCGGGCGGGCATCGTCATCAACACCGGCGAGGACAACTACCTCACCACCGCCGACGCGGTCGACGCCGCGCACACGGTGACCGCCAGTCAGCTGCTGAACGAGTACTTCGCCAAGGAGGCGGGGCTCGCCGACGGGCAGCTGGGGCTGGGGCACGCCTTCGAGATCGACCCGGAGCGGCCCGAGTCGTTCCGGCTGGAGCTGGCGCACGCCCTGCTGGCGCGTGAGGTGTTTCCCGACGCGCCGCTCAAGTGGATGCCGCCGACGCGGCACATGAGCGGCGACGTGTTCCGCGGCTACCTCCTCAACGGCTTCTTCAACCTGGCCGGGGCGCTGACCGGGCAGAGCATCCTGCTGGTCGGGATGATGACGGAGGCCGTCGTCACGCCGCTGATCGCCGACCGCGACCTGGCGCTGCGCAATGTGCGCTACGTGCTCGGGGCGGCGGGTTCGCTGGCGGAGGACTTCCGTCCCGCCGCGGACGGGTTCATCGTCCGCCGCGCCCATCAGGTCCTCGACGAGGCCGTCGCACTGCTGGAGCGGATCTGCAACCGGGGCCTGCTGGAGGCGATCGGGCAGGGCACGTTCGGCGGGATGCGGCGCCCGGCCGGCGGCGGGCGCGGCGCGGACGGCGTGGTGCCCCGCGCGCCCGGCTACCGCAATCCGGCCCTGGAGCTCCTGGACCGACCGCACGAGACCGACCGCGACACGAGCGAGGCGATATGAGCATCCCGTTCCCGGCCGCCGGCGCGGTCCGGCCCTACGGCGACACCCCCGACGACGGCATGGTGCAGCTGTCGTTCACCCTGCCCCTGCCGCACGGTCCGCGCGCCGAGGGCGCGGCCCTCCAGCTGGCCGGCCGCATGGGCATGGAGCGCCCGCTGCTGGTGCACAGCACCGCGGTCGGCGGCACCGACTTCAGTTTCTTCGTCGTCTACGGGGCCGTCACCCACGCGGTGGACCTGGACGAGGTCACCGTGGCCGAACGCGACTATCCGCTGCTGTCGGCCAAGGAGGCCGACCAGGTGGTGGCCGGCCGGCTGGGCCGCCGGCTGGTGGTGATCGGCGCCTGCATCGGCACCGACGCGCACACCGTCGGCATCGACGCGATCCTCAACATCAAGGGCTTCGCGGGCGAGAAGGGCCTCGAGTACTACAAGCAGCTTCGGGTCATCAACCTGGGCGCGCAGGTCCCGGTCGGTGACCTGGTGCGCGCGGCACGCGCCGAGCGGGCGGACGCCGTGCTGGTGTCCCAGGCCGTCACCCAGAAGGACGCCCACCTGACCAATGTGCGTGAGCTGAGCGCCGAGCTGCGGGCCGAGTTCGCCGACGACGAGCGGCCCCTGCTGGTGGTGGGCGGGCCCCGGTTCGACGCACGGTCGGCGCAGACCCTGGGCGCGGACCGCGTCTTCGGCCGCGGCACCACCCCGGGCGACGTCGCCAGCTACCTGGTGCACGCTCTGGCCGTCGCACCGCCGCGCGCCGCCGGCTCCGCCGGTGCCGATGTTCCTGCCGTTCCTGCTCGCTCCGCGGGTTCTGCGGGTTCTGCGGGTTCTGCGGGTTCTGCGGGTTCTGCGGGTTCTGCGGGTTCTGCTGTTCCTGCTGTTCCTGCTGGTTCTGATGGTTCTGCTGTTCTCCAGGGCGTCGGTTGAACCGTCGACCCGCAACCGCCCCTTGAGGAGGGTCCTTTGAACGCCTACACCGGCGAAAATCCCGGCACACCGCCCGACCTCGACCGGCTCACCGGCGACGTGGGCGCCCTGCTGGACGTCCTGGGCCTGACCGGGGCCGCCGCCGAGCAGCCGGCCGACCGCATCGACACCCGCTTCGCCGCCACCGCCGCCCGCAACGCCGCCCGCACGGCGGCCGTGGACGCGGACGGCGACGTCACCTACCTCGAACTCGAGTGCCTCGCCGACGACATCGCCCGCCGCCTCGAGGGCCGCACCGGACCGGGCCGGCTGGTGGCCCTTCGGGTGGCCCGCAGCCGCTGGGCGCCCG
>NZ_JBSGZJ010000446.1:0-5924 GCF_053610925.1 Streptomyces sp. NPDC054847
GAGGCGTCCTCGCTCAGGTCGTAGCGCGCGAGCTCGTTGTTGTCGGCCTGGTTGACGACGCGGATGAACGCGTTGCGCACCTGGCCGAAGGACTGGCTGCGGCTCTCGCCCTCATGGATCGAGACCGGGAACACGATCTTGTCGACCTCTGCGGCCACGCCGGCCAGGTTGACCTTGATCTGCTCGTCGTCGCCCTCGCCCTCACCGGTGAGGTTGTCACCGGTGTGCTCGACGGAGGCGTCGGGGCTCTTGAGGTTGTTGAAGAACACGAAGTGCTGGTCGGACAGGACCTTTCCGTTCGTGTCCACCAGCAGGGCGCTGGCGTCCAGGTCGAAGTCGGTCCCGGTGGTGCTGCGTACGTCCCAGCCCAGGCCCACGACGACCGCGGTCAGGCCCGGGGCCTCCTTGCTGAGCGAGACATTGCCGCCCTTGGAAAGGCTGACACCCATGGAAATCCCCTGCGCAATCCGGCGCGGGCCGCGCCACTTGACGATTCCTTTGCCCGACCGGACAACGACCGGTCCCACGCTTCGGTTCCCCCTTTCCCCGATCGGGTCAATCGGGTCTCACCACCGGGCCCAAAGCGCCCTCCTCGTCGACGAAGAAGCGGTCGTGCCGGACCAGGTTCTGCCCTCGGCTCCCGATGAGGTGAGGGCGGCGACACGACGGCGGTCACTGTTCGGCCATGCACCGTCCGCGCGCCCTGGCATATGGTGGATAAAAGGGAAAAGCGCCAAAACGCATCGTCGATGGTTCCAGGTCCGACGATGGAACGGATGGCAACCATGACCGCATCGACTGTCACCGCACAGGACGCTCGCCCTGGCCGGCGCGAGGCCTCGTGCCCGGAAACGAGGCCGGCAAGTGGGGCGGCTGAGCACGCTGTTACCCACAACACCGTGACTCTCGACGTGTTCGGCACGCGTGTCGAACTGCTCCCTCCTGAGCAGCTCGCCTTTCTCGCAGGAGTCGGCGTACTGGCCGCCGCGGAGATCATCGAATGGCCGGTAGCGCTGGTCTTGGCGGTCGGGCACCAGCTCGCGCACAGCCATCACGGACGGGTCCTGCGTGAGTTCGGTGAAGCGCTGGAAGAAGCCTGAGGCCGCCCCCCACGTAGCGAACCCGGGGTCCTGACCTGGCCGGACAGGCGGGTCAGGGCCCCGGCGTGTGCGTCTTCTTCGCCTCGTTCATCACTCCGGAGCTGTGCCGCCAGATGGCGGCGGCGTGTGCCGACAGTCGGCATGCGGAGATCCGCGACGCCGACCACATGATCATCCTGGAACGGGCGGCGGAAGTCGCCGACTTGATCACCCGTTTCCTCGCCGGCAAGCCGCTGCACGGTCTGCCGTACTGCCGCAGCGTCGAGCAGGTGTCACAGAGCATCGCTCCGGCGCGCGAGCCCATCTGTATGACCTGGAGCGGATCTTCTGGACACCCCGCTGACCAATGAATAGGAACATCACCCCGCCCAGCTCCACCTCGCGCTCCGAACCATGGCACAGGACCAGGTCAAGGGCGCGCTCGCGGGCCGCGGGCCACCGCGGAGTGGCGAGCCGCTGGACGCAGCGAACGTACGCCACGATTTCCGGGCGATCACGAAAAAGGCCGGCCTCGCTCCCGAGTGGAAGCCGCGAGAGCTGCGACACAGCTTCGTTTCGCTGCTCTCGGATCACGGAATCCCGTTGGAACGGATCGCCCTCTTGGTCTGTCACAGCAGCTGGGCGACGACCGAGGCGGTCTACCGCACGCAGCTTCGGCCCGTGATCACGCAGGAGCGGAAGCCATGGACGTGATCTTTGCGAGACGGGGCGACGCTGAGGGGGACTGACGGAACAGGTTGACCCCCTGTCTGGCTCCCGGGCATGACAGAGGCCCATTCGCGATCACGCGAATGGGCCTCTGACCAGCGTCGGGGTGGCGGGATTTGAACCCACGACCTCTTCGTCCCGAACGAAGCGCGCTGCCAAGCTGCGCTACACCCCGATGCCGCCGGTGTCCCGGCGACATCGATTACTTTAGCCCACCCGCGGCCGGAGGCGAAATCCGGTTTCGGCGGGCCGCGGGCGGGGGGACGCGGGGGTCAGTCGCGCGGGGTCAGCGTCAGCAGAGTCGCCTCCGGAGGGCAGGCGAAGCGGACCGGGGTGTAGCGGTTCGTGCCGCAGCCCGCGGAGACGTGGAGATAGGAGACCTTCCCCTCCGCCCGGTGCCGGGACAGGCCCTTGACCCGGTCCGTGTCCAGGTCGCAGTTGGTGACCAGGGCGCCGTAGAAGGGGATGCACAGCTGCCCGCCGTGGGTGTGGCCCGCAAGGATCAGGGGGTAGCCGTCGGCGGTGAAGGCGTCGAGGGCGCGGAGGTAAGGAGCGTGGACGACGGCCAGCGACAGGTCGGCGTCCTTCTCGGGGCCGCCGAGGACCTTGTCGTAGCGGTCCCTCTTGATGTGGGGGTCGTCGAGGCCGGTGAAGGCGATCTCGTAGCCGTCGAGCTTCAGCCGGCCGCGGGTGTTCGTCAGGTCCACCCATCCCGCCGCGTCGAACGCGTCCCGCATCCCCTCCCACGGGTTGTGGACGGCGCCGACGGCCGGGGCGTTGCCGTTGAGGCCGTGGCGGCCCTGCGCCTTCTCCAGGAGGTAGCGGGCCGGGTTGCGGAGCTTCGGGCCGTAGTAGTCGTTGGAGCCGAAGACGTAGACGCCGGGGATCTCCATCAGCGGACCCAGCGCGTCCAGCACCTCGGGCACGCCCTCCGGGTCGGAGAGGTTGTCGCCGGTGTTGACGACGAAGTCCGGGCGCAGTCCCGCCAGGGACTGGAGCCACGCCCGCTTCTTGCGCTGGCCGCTCACCATGTGGATGTCGGAGACCTGCAGCACGCGCAACGGCCGCATCCCGCGCGGCAGCACCGGCACCGTCACCCGTCGCAGCCGGTACGAACGGGCTTCGATGCCCGCGGCGTAGACGAGGCCGGCGGCTCCGGCCGCCGTGATTCCTGCGGTGATCTTCAGGGGGAGCCCGTAGCGTGCGCGCATGGGTCCATCGTCGCAGACCCGTCAGGTGCCGGGCAGTGGTGGGAGGTGCCCCCGGGACGGGCCGCGGACCGGTAGCGCGACGAGCAGTCCCAGCGCGATCCACACGTATGTGTTGCCACCCAGGAAGCCGTCGATTCCGGACGAGTCCTTGCTCCACAGCCACACGACGCTGCTCGACAGTACGACCGGCAGCGCGACGGACCAGGTCAGCAGCCTGCGGCGGTCCGGTCCCGCGGGTGTGCCCAGGGCGGCGCCGGCGAGGACCGCGAGGGCGGGCACCAGCCACACCAGATGGTGCACCCAGGTGACCGGGCTGATCAGACAGGCGAGGATGCCGGTCAGCGCGACCGCGGCGGCGTGGTCACCGGCGGCGGTCGCCCGGCGGACCCGTACGAACCACACAGTGAGCAGCACGAGGACCCCGGCCGCCCAGATGCCGCGGCTCGGCTCGTGCGGTTCGACGAACCGGGCGAGCAGTCCCTGCCAGGACTGGTTGGAGACGTACGCGAGCGAGCCGACCCGGTCGGTGTCCCAGAGCGCCTGGGTCCAGTAGACGCGGGAGGTGTCCGGCGCGATCCATGCCGCCAGCCCGGTGGCGCCGAGCGCGACGGCGGTGGCTGTCGCGGCGGCGCGGGGGCGGCCGGTGAGGAGCAGGTGGCCGATGAACACGGCGGGCGTGAGCTTGATCGCGGCGGCGAGGCCGATGCCGATGCCGGCGTAACGGGAGGCCCGGCCGTCGGCCGGCAGGCGCAGGTCGACGAGGACGAGCGCCAGCAGCAGCAGGTTGACCTGACCGAAGCTGACCGTGTCGCGGACCGGTTCGAGAAGGGCGAAGGCGCATCCGGTGAGCGCCAGTGCGTACCAAGGGGTCCAGCCCTGGGCCCTGACGACCGGGCCGGCGGTCAGACGCAGGATCACGACGGCCGCGGCGGCGTTGAGCAGCAGGGTGAGGGCGATGGCGCCGTTCCAGTGGATCAGCGTCATCGGCAGCATGGTCAGAGCGGCGAACGGCGGGTACGTGAAGCCGTATCGGCTGCCGGGCACCTGGTAGTCGTAGAGAGCGCCGCCGTCCACCCAGTGGTGCACGGCCCCGTAATAGACACCCAGGTCGAACCAGCCGCGGTGCAGCGGCACCGTCATGAGGAACAGCAGGACGGTGGAGGCCAGCGAGGCGACCAGGATGAGCCGTCCGCGGGTGGTCGTCGGCCACCGCCACGTGGTCTCCGTCGTACCCAGCTGTGTCATGCAGTACTCCCAATCGGTCGGCGCGCGACGCGGTCTGCGCCCCACAGAGCTGTCACCGCGAGCAGACCGCCCCCGACGGCCAGCCCCAACTGGGCGGCATCCGGCGCGAATCCACTCGGTAGAACGACGAGGGCGAGGATCGCACTGGCCACGGCCGCCGTCCGGCGCAAAGATCTGCCGGGCCCGGCGGCCGCGATCAGGAACAGTCCCCACAGCAGGTACCACGGGCGGATCGCGGGGCCGAGGACGGCAACCGCCGTCAGGCTGAGCCCGAGCGCGTGGACCGGGCGCAGCAGATGGTGACGGCGCCAGGCGAGCAGTACGGCGACGGCGGTCGCGGCGAGGCCCAGCAGATGCCACGCCGGGCCGGCGAAGCGCGCGAGGGCCGCGGGCCCGTCGCCCGCCCGGTCGAGGACGGCGGTGGTCATCCGGCCGAGGGTAGAGGTGAGGGACCAGTTCCCGGGGGAGACGGGGGTGTCCAGTGTCGCGAGCCACCCGTATCCCGTACCCACGGCCGCCGTGGTCACCGCTGTGGTCGCCACGCAGACGCAGAGGACGGCAGCGGCGGCCGACAGTCGTGGAGCCCGCGCCCATGACGTCTGCCGGGCCCACAGCATCACCACGGCGACGAGACCCAGCGCCGCCGGGGCCTTCACCAGGGCCGCCAGGGTGATGAATACGACCGCGGCCACCGGCCTGCGGCCGAGCGCCGCGACCAGTCCGACGCCCAGCAGGCCCAGCATGACCGCGTCGTTGTGCGCGCCGCCGACCAGATGCAGCAGCACCAACGGGTTGAGCACGCCGAGCCAGAGAGCCACGGACGGGTCGGTGCCGCAGTACCGGGCCAGCCGGGGCAGGCACAACGCCATGGCCGCCACACCGAGGAGAGCGACGAGCCGCATCCCGAGCACCCCGGTGGACACCTGGTCGGCGGGGAACGCGGCCGGGCCGGGGGAGTGCGCCACCGCGGCGAGGGCGAGGAAGACCGGGCCGTACGGTGCCGGCGTGTCCCGCCACAGGGGTGCGACCTCCGCCGGGAGCGGGCCGCCGAGGTGGGACGGTCCGAGGGTGTGGACATCGAGCTGCGCGTCGACCATCGCGCCCTGCGCGAGGTAGCTGTACACGTCGCGGCTGAACAACGGCGGCGCCACCACCAGCGGCGCCGCCCACAGAACCAGCGTCAGCAGCAGATCACGGCGGTCGGGCGGCCGGGGTCCGCGCACGGCCGCCCCCACCAGCGCCCAGGCCGCTATCAGGACGACGAGCCCGAAATACGCGCCGACGAGCCCGAGCGCGGCCGGGCCGGAGTCGGGGGCGGGTATGTGCCGTACCGGCAGGGCGCCTGAACTCACGCCGCCCGCCGCGAGCGCCGTCGAACCCGTCAGCCCGAGCAGCTGACAGTGGCGGAAGTCGACGGCCCGGTCGCGGATCCGGTCGACGACGAGACGGAGGGACGGCACCTGCGCAGGTTGTCAACGGCCGGTGTCCCGCAGGCGACGCGACGGCCGCGTGCGGGGGTCGGTCGCATGTCCGCCGCTTTACGGGACGCCGCCTCGTCGAAGCCGCATACGGCGGCGGTGCTTCAGGCCCTGCTCACCGCCGAAGCCGCCGACAGCGGCGCGACCTGCGCCGGCCGCGCGACGCCGGCTTCGGTCCGGGC
>NZ_JBSGZJ010000447.1:0-5902 GCF_053610925.1 Streptomyces sp. NPDC054847
GTCAACGACCGGGCGCCCCTTCGGCGTTCAGGAACGAAGGCGCTACGCGCTCTTCTCGTGACGGCCGTTGCCCTCGTCCTTGACGATGCGCGGGACCAGCGTCGGGTTGACGTTGTTGCGGACGACGTCGCGGGTGATGACGACGCGGGCCACGTCCTTGCGGGACGGGACCTCGTACATCACCGACTGGAGGACCTCCTCCATGATGGCGCGCAGACCGCGCGCGCCGGTGCCGCGGAGGATCGCCTGGTCGGCGATGGCCTCGAGGGCGGGGAGGTCGAAGTCCAGCTCGACGCCGTCGAGTTCGAAGAGGCGCTGATACTGCTTGACCAGTGCGTTGCGCGGCTCGACGAGGATCTTCAGCAGCGCCTCGCGGTCCAGGTTGTGGACCGAGGTGATGACGGGCAGACGGCCGATGAACTCGGGGATCATGCCGAACTTGACCAGGTCCTCCGGCATGACCTCCTGGAACTGGTCGCTCGCCTCGATCTCGCGCTTGGAGCGGATCGTGGCGCCGAAGCCGATGCCCTTCGCTCCCGCACGCGACTCGATGATCTTCTCGAGGCCGGCGAAGGCGCCGCCCACGATGAAGAGCACGTTCGTCGTGTCGATCTGGATGAACTCCTGGTGCGGGTGCTTGCGGCCGCCCTGCGGGGGCACGGAGGCCGTGGTGCCTTCCAGGATCTTGAGCAGGGCCTGCTGGACGCCCTCGCCGGAGACGTCACGCGTGATCGACGGGTTTTCGCTCTTACGGGCGACCTTGTCGATCTCGTCGATGTAGATGATCCCGGTCTCGGCCTTCTTGACGTCGTAGTCGGCCGCCTGGATCAGCTTGAGCAGGATGTTCTCCACGTCCTCGCCGACATAGCCCGCCTCCGTCAGCGCGGTCGCGTCCGCGATGGCGAACGGGACGTTGAGCATGCGGGCGAGCGTCTGGGCGAGCAGCGTCTTGCCGGAGCCCGTGGGGCCCAGCAGCAGGATGTTGGACTTGGCGAGCTCGATCGCGTCGTCCCGGCCCTGCGCGCCACCGTTCTCGCCCGCCTGGACGCGCTTGTAGTGGTTGTACACCGCGACCGAGAGGGCCTTCTTCGCGGGCTCCTGCCCGACGACGTATCCCTCGAGGAACTCATAGATCTCGCGCGGCTTGGGAAGTTCCTCCCACCGCACCTCGGAGGTCTCTGCGAGCTCCTCCTCGATGATCTCGTTGCAGAGGTCGATGCACTCGTCGCAGATGTACACACCGGGGCCTGCGATGAGCTTCTTCACCTGCTTCTGGCTCTTTCCGCAGAACGAGCACTTGAGCAGGTCGCCGCCATCACCGATGCGTGCCACGAGGTGCTTCCCCTTCGCCTGGGAGCGGCTTGGTTCAGCCGGCTCCTGGTGCCTCATATTCGACGGTACCTTGCCGAGCCCCCCGTACGGGCCCCCCTTGGCGCGGTTCACACATTGTCGTGTACCGCGCCAAGGGCGCCGGATCGGTCAGGCGGCCGCTGCGGCCGTGCTCTTACGGGTCGAGACGATCTGGTCCACCAGGCCGTAGGCGAGAGCGCCGTCGGCCGTGAGGATCTTGTCGCGCTCGATGTCGTCGCGGATCTTCTCGATCGGCGTCGTGGAGTGCTTGGCCAGCATCTCCTCCAGCTGCTCACGCATACGAAGGATCTCGTTGGCCGCGATCTCCAGGTCGGAGAGCTGCTCGCGGCCGGTCTGCGAGGACGGCTGGTGGATCAGCACACGGGCGTGCGGCAGGGCCATCCGCTTGCCGGGCGTACCGGCGGCGAGCAGCACGGCCGCGGCGGAGGCCGCCTGGCCCATGCACACCGTCTGGATGTCCGGCTTCACGAACTGCATCGTGTCGTAGATCGCGGTCAGCGCGGTGAAGGACCCACCGGGGCTGTTGATGTAGATCGAGATGTCACGGTCGGGGTCCATCGACTCCAGGCACAGCAGCTGCGCCATCACGTCGTTGGCGGACGCGTCGTCGATCTGCACGCCGAGGAAGATCACGCGCTCCTCGAAGAGCTTCGCGTACGGGTCGTACTCGCGCACGCCCTGCGAAGTGCGCTCGACGAAGCGCGGCACGACATAGCGGTTGTCCACCGCGGGGCCCGTGTAGAGGCCGCTCGCGGAGGCGCCGGAGTTTCCGGACAGACCGGGGATGCCGGGGAAGTTGCTCATGTGGGTGTTCACCATCCTGGTGGCGTTCGGCGGGCGGGGGCTCGGTGCGGCAGGCGCTCAGGCGCCGGTGCCGCCGCCGCCCGGGACGCCCGAGGCGGCGGAGATGATCTCGTCGATGAGGCCGTAGTCCTTGGCCTCGTCGGCGGTGAACCAGCGGTCGCGGTCACCGTCGCGGATGATCGTCTCGACGGTCTGACCGGAGTGCTGGGCGGTGATCTCCGCCATCCGCTTCTTCGTACGGAGCAGGTACTCGGCCTGGATCTTGATGTCCGAGGCGGTGCCGCCGAGGCCGGCAGAACCCTGGTGCATGAGGATGTCGGTGTTGGGCAGCGCGAACCGCTTGCCGGCGGCTCCGCCGGTGAGCAGGAACTGGCCCATCGACGCGGCCATGCCCATGCCGATCGTCACCACGTCGTTCGGGATGTACTGCATGGTGTCGTAGACCGCCATGCCGGCCGTCACCGAACCGCCGGGGCTGTTGATGTAGAGGTAGATGTCCTTGTCCGGATCAGCGGCAAGGAGCAGCATCTGTGCGGTGATCTTGTTGGCGATGTCGTCGTCGACCTGCTGGCCGAGGAAGATGATCCGCTCGCCGAGCAGCCGGCTGTAGACCTGGTCGCCGAGGCCACCACCGATGGAGGGCTCGCCGGCGGCATAAGGCATCAGATTCGTCACGTGTCCACCTGCTCGTCTCTGACGGCTTCGACCGTCTCAGCGTCTTCGTAACCGGGGGCGGGGACTCCCCTGCCCTCGTATTCATGGACCCTAACGCGCAGGTCGGACAGAGCCATCCCGCTTCCCGAACTGTTCGCTCGGAGCGCAAGGTCGACACTCCTCGCGGGGCACCGGCGAAGGCCCTGAGCGGGCCCTGAGGGAAGACCGCGAACGGGCCGGGAAAGGCCGTGCACGGACCTGTGGAGGGCCGGTGGTACGCATACGGGCTCCGGGCGCGTGGTCGCGTCCGGAGCCCGTAGCGGCGTCAGCGCGAGGCTCAGGCCTCGTTCTTCTCGCCGGTCTCACCCTCGACGGCGTCCTCGGCCGTCTCGGCGGCGGCCTCGGTCACCTCGGCCTCGTCCTCTTCGTCCTCGAGGTCGACGACCTCGCCGTTGGTGTCGACGACCTTGGCGGCCTCGACGACCACGGCCAGCGCCTTGCCGCGGGCGACCTCGCCGACGAGCATCGGCACCTGGCCGCCCTCGACGACGGCCTGGGCGAACTGGTCGGGGCTCATGCCGGAGGACTGCGCACGCCGCATGAGGTGCTCGGTGAGCTCCTCCTGGTTGACGTTCAGCTTCTCCTTGTTGACGAGCTCGTCCAGGATGAACTGGGTCTTGATGCCCTTGACCGCCTGCTCCTTGGTCTCGGCGTCGAACTCTTCCTCGGTCTTGCCCTGGATCTCCAGGTACTTGGCGAGGTCGAGGCCCATCTGGCCGAGCTGGTGGTGCTCAAGGTTGTGCTTGCGGGTCTTGACCTCGTCCTCGAGGAGCTTCTCGGGGATCGGGACCTCCGCCAGCTTCAGCAGCTCGTCGAGGACGCGCTCCTGGGCCTGGGTGGCCTGGTCGTACTGCTTCATGTTCTCGAGGCGCTTGCGGCTGTCGGCCTTCAGCTCCTCGAGGGTGTCGAACTCGCTCGCCATCTGGGCGAAGTCGTCGTCGAGCTCGGGGAGCTCACGGGCGGCGACGGCGGTGACCTTGACGGTGACCTCCGCGTCCTTGCCCTCGGCGGAGCCGCCCTTCAGCTGGGAGGTGAAGGTGGCCTCGCCGCCGGCCTCCAGGCCGGTGACGGCCTCGTCGATGCCGTCGAGGAGCTCGCCGGAACCGATGGTGTAGGAGACACCCTCGGCGACACCGTCGGGCAGGACCTCGCCGTCGACCTTGGCCTCGAGGTCGATCGTGACGACGTCGCCCTCGGCGGCGGCGCGCTCGACCGGGTTCGTGGAGGCGAAGCGCTCACGGAGCTGCTCCACGGACTTCTCGACGTCCTCGTCGGTGACCTCGACGGCGTCGACCGTGACCTCGATGCCGGAGTAGTCCGGGATCTGGATCTCGGGGCGGATGTCGACCTCGGCGGTGAAGGCCAGCGTCTCGCCGTCCTTCAGCTCCGTGATGTCCACCTCGGGCTGGCCGAGCGGGTTCAGCTCGGCCTCGTTGACCGCCTCGGTGTAGAGCTTGGGAAGGGCGTCGTTGACAGCCTCCTCCAGCACCGCACCACGGCCGAACCGCTGGTCGATCACTCGGGCCGGGATCTTGCCCTTGCGGAAGCCCTTGACCGTGACCTGCTGGTTGATCTTCTTGTACGCCGCGTCGAGGCTGTCCTTGAGCTCCTCGAAGGGCACCTCGACAGTGAGCCGAACCCGGGTCGGGTTCAGGGTCTCCACGGCGCTCTTCACGGTTCGGTCTCCTTGGTGGCTGACATCTTGGGGTACTGCTGGCGCCGGATTCGGCGATTCAGCGGATGGAGCCCGGCACATCAGACACACGGGCACACAGCCTGCATAGTAACGGCAAGCGGGAGGCGCCTCACAACGCGATCTTGCTGGTGGTCGGGGTGGCCGGATTCGAACCGACGACCTTCCGCTCCCAAAGCGGACGCGCTACCAAGCTGCGCCACACCCCGTCGGTGCGAACCGTAGGGTACATGCCCCGGCAGCGTGGACCGCCACCTTTACGGGCGCACAGAAACGGGGTGTGCGGCGAGGGCCCCGGACCCGCTACGATGCTTCTCGTGCCGCGGCCCTCGTGACCTGCGGTGCGAGCTTGCGGGCGTAGCTCAATGGTAGAGCCCTAGTCTTCCAAACTAGCTACGCGGGTTCGATTCCCGTCGCCCGCTCTTGATGGCTCAGGGCCGGGTCGGAGGTTCATCCTCCAGCCTGGCCCTGATGCGTTTCGGATCTTCGTTCCGCCCACGTGCCCGTTCGCGCAGGCCAGCAGGCACCCGCGTCTTCCCAACTGGCGCTTCAGGCGAAGGCCCAGCGCTTGACTCGGCCATTGAGACTCCACCGACCTCAGCTGATCTCCGCCCAAGGGCCGGTGGTCTCGCCTTTGGGCACCCAGAGCAGTGGTTGTCTCACACGGCAGTGCTCGTTCACTCCCTCGTCCCAGGGGAATCGACCAGCCTTGTCCGGCCAGAACAGCTGAGTGATCGGCAGTGGCGGGGTCTGGTAGAAGTCGATACCCGCGCCGAAGAAGTCGTGGTACCAGCTGGGATGCACGGGCCGGACCACCACGTCGTGGCCATTGAGGACGTCCCCCCGCCGCTGGTCGGGCTCGAGTGTGTTCCCGTCCCGGATCGCTGCCCCAGCGGCGTTCACCACACTCATCGCGGTCTGCGAGGGCAGGCCGAACACGCTGACCTCCGGACTGCGCAGTGTGTGCCAGAGACCGATTGAGTACCCCCAGTCGCCAGGGGCATCACCGCCGGCCACGCCCATGACGTGCCAACCGTAGTCCGCGACGTTCTTCGCGATGTGACGATCGCGTTCCTCCGACACGGGGCCACCCCATTCGGTCGGGGCACAGAGCAGGCAGAAGCAGGGGGACTCGTCCATCTGAGGAGACTAGCCTTGCCCGCTCACCAGGTTCTCTGGCCAATGGGCAGCCCGTGCCCCTTACGTGCCCGATCAGCCGGAGGGGCAACGGGGAAGCGCGAGGAAGAGCTACGCGGGTTCGATTCCCGTCGCCCGCTCTGTGCACGGCTCGGGCCCGGCCCGGTGATCATTCACCGGGCC
>NZ_JBSGZJ010000448.1:0-5894 GCF_053610925.1 Streptomyces sp. NPDC054847
CCCGCGGCCTTCGCCACCGACTGGCTGCTGGTGTCCACAGCCATCAGCCGGCCAACCTTCCTGTTACTTCCAGTCCTTCAGGAGCTTGCGGTAGGCGTCGCCCGCCGCCTTCGCGCCCTTCTCCGGGGTGGTCTGGCCGGTGAGGACCTTGGTGTACTCGGTCACGAGCGGGGCGAAGAGGCTGCCGGTCTCGGGGATCCAGGGGCGCTCGACGGCCTTGTCGACGACCGGGCGGAAGAAGCCGACGATCTCGTTGCTGGCGACACCGGGCTGCGAGTAGACCGAGGTGCGGGTCGGGAGCAGGTTGAGCTCCTTGGCGACCTGGGCCTGGGTCTCTGCGGAGGTCATGTACTCGGTGAAGGCGTACGAGGCGTCCAGGTTCTTGGAGCCCGCGTAGACCGCGAGGTTGTGACCGCCCTGCGGGGCGCCCTGGCCGGCCGAACCGGCGGGCACGGGGGCGACGCCGAGGTTGGCCTTGTCGGTGAACTCCGGGCCCGCGTAGGTGTCGGCGACGGCCCACGGGCCGTTGATCATCATGGCGACCTTGCCTTCCTTGAAGGCGGTCTGCATGTTGTTCCAGCCGTCGGTGGCGTCGGTCTTGGCGGCACCGGAGGTGACCAGGTCCTTGACGACCTTCATCGCCTTGACGCCGGCCTCGTTGTCGACCGTGATGCTCTTGTTCTTGGCGTCGACCAGGTCGCCGCCCTCGCCGTAGAGGAAGGAGAGGAACCAGTAGGCGTCGTCGCCGCGCAGGTAGAGGCCGGTCTTGCCGGTCTTGTCCTTGATGGTGGCGGAGACGGTCTTCAGCTCGTCGATGGTCTTGGGGACCTCGACACCGGCCTCCTTGAAGATCTTCTTGTTGTAGAAGATGCCCATGGAGTCGATGACCTGCGGCGCGGCGTAGGTCTTGCCGTTGTACTTGGTGGAGGCCGCGGCCTGCTTGAGGAAGTCGTCCTCTTCCTTCAGCGCGGCGGTGCCGTCGAGCGGCGCGAGGTAGCCGAGGTCGGCGAACTCGGGGGTCCAGGCGACCTCGGAGCGGATGACGTCGGGGGCGCCGGAGCCGGACTGGGCGGCGTTCTTGAACTTGTTCTGCGCCTCACCGAACGGCACGTTGACGTACTTGACGGTGACCTTCGGGTGCTTCTTGGTGAAGCCCTCGGCGATCTTCTTGAAGACCTTGTCCTCGCTGCCGACCGTCGAGGTGTCCCACCAGGTGACCGTGCCGCTGAGCTCGCCCGAGCTCTTCTTGCCGCTGTCGCCGCTGTCGTCCCCGCCGCACGCCGTCGCCGACACGGCCAGTGCCGAGACCAGAGCGATGGCCGCTATGCCACGCCGCATGTGAACTCCTTCAACTGATCCCGGAAGGGCGGAGGCGAAGACCTGCCTCCCGCCGTCCGCTCCCTCGCGGTGCCGGGTTGCCAGGAACGTAACAGGGCTGAAAACGCTTCGAAAGACCTTGCGGCAAATTTCTGCAAGGACGGGCGATCGTTACATCCGCGTGTCCGGAGAGTTGCCGAAGGATCGCTTGACACCGTCCTGGAGACCGGACCAGGCCCAGGGTGCGCCCCTGGACGGGCCCCTCGCAAGCACTCCGCAAGGCTTTGCAGCGATGTGACAGGTTTCATGCCTCGCGAGGCCCCGCCGACGGCGCCGGCCGCGACATGAGGCGATGAACCTGCCGATTCCCGCACCTGGTGGGCAATCCGACGTACGCCCGGTACAGTCCACTTCCATGACCGCGCGGCTCGCCGACATCGCAGCCCAGGCGGGGGTCAGTGAAGCCACAGTCAGCCGCGTGCTCAACGGCAAGCCCGGCGTGGCCGCGGCCACCCGCGAGTCCGTCCTTGCCGCGCTCGACGTGCTCGGCTACGAACGTCCGGTGCGGCTGCGGCAGCGCAGCGCGGGACTGGTCGGACTGATAACCCCCGAGCTGGACAATCCCATCTTCCCCGCCCTCGCCCAGGTCATCGGCCAGGCCCTGACCCGCCAGGGATACACCCCGGTGCTCGCGACCCAGACCCCCGGCGGGTCCACGGAGGACGAGCTCACCGAGATGCTGGTGGACCGCGGCGTCTCCGGCATCATCTTCGTCTCCGGACTGCACGCCGACACCACCGCGGACATGCAGCGCTACGACCAGCTGCGCGCCAAGGGCGTCCCGTACGTCCTGGTCAACGGCTTCTCGCCGAAGGTGCAGGCCCCCTTCGTCTCCCCCGACGACCGGGCCGCGATGCAGCTCGCCGTGACCCACCTCGCCTCCCTCGGCCACACCCGGATCGGCCTCGCGCTGGGCCCCAGGCGGTTCGTGCCGGTGCTGCGCAAGATAGAGGGCTTCCAGCTCGCCATGGAGGAGCGGCTCGGGCTGTCGCCCGAGGAGTCGCAGGAGCTGATCCAGCACTCCCTCTACACCCTCGAGGGCGGCCAGGCCGCCGCGGCGGCGCTGATCGCCAAGGGGTGCACCGCGATCGCCTGCGCCAGCGACATGATGGCGCTCGGCGCCATCAGGGCGGCCCGGCAGCAGGGGCTCCACGTGCCGAGGGACATCTCGGTGGTCGGCTTCGACGACTCGCCGCTCATAGCGTTCACCGATCCGCCCCTCACCACCATCCGCCAGCCCGTGCAGGCGATGGGGCAGGCGTCGGTGCGCGCGCTGCTGGAGGAGATAGGGGGCACACCCGCCCCGCACAGCGAGTTCGTGTTCATGCCGGAACTGGTGGTCCGCGGTTCGACCGCCTCGGCGGCCAAGCGGACCCCGGACCGGGACGGAGCCGACGGATGAGCGGTCCCCGCTACGACGTACTGGTCGTCGGCGGCACCGGCGTGGACACGATCGTCCGCGTCGACGCGCTGGAAGTGCCGCCGGGCGACTCGCTGTTCGTCCCCCCGGTGCGCGACTATGTGGGCCACACCGGCAACGGGGTGGCGCTGGGCTGGCAAGCACTGGGCCTCGCCACCAAGTTCATCGACTTCCTGGGCGACGACGTCCAGGGCCGCACCGTGCTCGCCGCCTACGAGGAGCACGGTCTCGACTTCAGCCATGTCGTCTCCCCGCACGGCACACCCCGGGGCATCAACCTGGTCGACCCGCAGGGCCGCCGCTTCTCCTTCTACGACGGCCGCCACCCCGCCGACCTGCGGCTCCCGCGCTCCTTCTACCTGCCTCACCTGGAGCGCGCCCGGCACGTCCATCTGTCGATCGTCGGCCACAACCGCGACATGTACGAGGACATCCACCGCCTCGGGATCACCAGCTCCACCGACCTGCACGACTGGGACGGACGCAATCCGCACCACCGCGACTACGCCCTCGCCTCCGACTACGTCTTCCTGAGCGCCGCCGCGCTGCACGGCCGGCTCGAGAGGGTGATGCGGGACATCGTCGACGAGGGCCGCGCGCGGATCGTCGTGGCGACGGACGGCGCCGAGGGCTGCCATGTGCTGGTGCGCGGTGAGGACAAGGTCCGCCACTTCCCCGCCGTACGCCCCGAACGGCCCGTCGTCGACAGCAACGGCGCCGGGGACGCGTTCGTCACCGCGTTCCTGCACACGCTGTTCGAGGGCGGCGACGTGGAGCGGTGCGTGCTCGCCGGTTCCGTGTCGGGCGCCTTCGCCTGCGGCGCGGCCGGCACGCACACCGAGTTCATCGGCCTGCCGGAACTGCGCGCCGCGTGCGCGAGGGCGGCCCTCCCGGACTGAACGGGCCGGCCCTGAACGGCCGCGCCGTCCCGGGACATGCGCCGGGGCCCGCAGAGCGCCCCACGCGCCCCACAGGCCCCGGCTCCCCTGCGTGTCAGCTCTTGACCGCCCCCGAGGTGATGCCGCCGACGATGTGCTTGCCGAGGAGTGCGAAGACCAGCAGCAACGGCACGGTGGCGATGAACGCGCCGGTCAGCACGATCGCGTGGTTGACGGTGTGGTTGCCGGACCCGAGCCCGGCGAGGGCCACCTGGAGGGTGGGGGCGCCGTCCGGCGTGAGCGCGATGAACGGCCAGAAGAAGTCGTTCCACGCCTGCACGAAGATCAGCATGCCGAGGACGGCCATCGCCGGCCGGGCGATGGGGAAGACGACGTGCCAGATGATGCGCAGGCTGTGCGCGCCGTCCATCCTGGCGGCCTCGATGAGCTCCACCGGCAGCGCCTCGAGCAGGTACTGCCGCATGAAGAACACGCCGAAGGCGGCGACCAGGCTGGGCAGGATCACCGACTGGAGCTGGTTGACCCAGCCGAACTCGGTGATCAGCTGGTAGAGCGGGATGACGCTGAGCTGCGGCGGCACCGTCATCGTCGCCACCACGATCGCCAGGAGCACGTTGCGTCCCTTGAACCGCAGCTTGGCGAAGGCGAACCCGGCAAGCGTCGCGAACAGCACCGTGCTCGTCGCGACCGCGCCGGCGACGATCGTCGTGTTGATCAGCGCCTCCCCCATGTCCACCTGGTTCCAGGCGATGGAGAGGTTGTTGAACAGCTCCCGGCCCGGCAGCAGCGGGCTCGGGGCCTGCACCACGCGCTCGCCGGTGTGGGAGGCGGCGACCAGGTTCCAGTACAGCGGGAAGAGGGAGACGACCGCGGCGAAGACCAGCAGCGCGTACGTCAGCGGACCACCGTGGTGCTGACGGCCGGCCTTCTGGCCGAGCCGGCGCCTGCGGCCCCCGGTCGTGGCGGACGCGGCGGGCGCCGCGGTCCTGTTCAGCACATGGCTCATGAGCGTGCCGCTCCGTTCTTCTTCTGCGCGTTCGACCGGCTGAGCAGGCGCTGCACGAGTCCGATGGCCAGCAGCAGGAGCAGCATCACCCAGGCGATGGCGGACGCCTGGCCGAGCGCGCCGGTGACCCAGCCCTTCTCGTACATCAGCAGACTCAGCGTCTGGTACTGGTTGCCGCTGCCGCCGCCGATGCCGAGGCTGCCGCCGAAGATCAGCGGCTCACCGAACAGCTGGGTGGCGCCGATCGTGGAGACGACGATGGTGAACAGGATCGTCGGTTTGATCGAGGGGATCGTGATACTGATGAACTGCCGGAAGCGGGATGCCCCGTCGAGTGCGGCCGCCTCGTAGAGATCGTTCGGCACGGCCTGCATCGCGGCCAAGTAGATGAGGGCGTTGTAGCCGGTCCAGCGCCAGGTGACGATCGTGGAGATGGCGATCTGGGCCGGCCACTTCTCGGTCTCCCAGTTGACCGGGTCGATGCCCACGTAGCCGAGCAGCTGGTTGATCATCCCGTAGTCGGTGTTGAACAGCTGGGCGAAGACGAGAGCGGCGGCCGCGATCGAGGTGGCGTACGGGGCGAGGATCGCCACGCGGTAGAAACCACGGCCGCGGATGCGGTAGTTGAGCAGATGCGCCAGACCGAGCGCCATCAGCAGCTGCGGCACCGTGGAGATCACACCGATGGTGAAGGTGTTCGCCAGGGCGTTCCAGAAGAAGTCGCTCTCCGCGAGCCGGGTGTAGTTGTCCAGGCCGCGCCATTCGGCCTCGCCGCCCAGCTCGACCTTCTGGAGCGACAGCCAGCCGGTGTAGAGGAGCGGGAACAGACCGAAGGCGGCGAAGACGAGGAAGAACGGAGCGACGTAGACGTACGGGGTCGCCTTGAGGTCGATGCGGTACAGGCGGCTGCGCCAGCCGGACGGGTCCCGGTGCTTGGGGGCCCTGGGCGCGCCGGAGGAAGCGGCGATCACAGCGGCGCCCTTGTCGGGCTGGAGGGAGGTGGCCATCAGGCGCCCTTTCCCTGGTGAGTGGTGACGGAACGGCGGATGGCTTCGACGGCACCCGCGAAAGGGGCCGCCGGCTGCCGCGCGGGCCGCCGGCGGGCGGGGGCGGCTACTGGTCGCTCTTGTCGGCGACCACCGTCTTCACGTTGTTACCGGCCTTCTCGGGCGAGGTTCCACCCGTTTCGATG
>NZ_JBSGZJ010000449.1:0-5849 GCF_053610925.1 Streptomyces sp. NPDC054847
CGCCGGCGGTGCCGCCTGGTGGCCAGGTGCCAGGGACGCCCCGCCGGGCGGGCGACGGCCGGGGGCCGGGCCGGGTTCGTCGGTCACGCGCGCCTCGTTCCGCCGAGTGCCCACCAGGCCGCCAGGCCCAGCAGCACACCCGTGAGGGCCGTCGACGGGCCGCCGATGTCCGCGTAGAGGAAGTCGACGGTCTGCCAGAGCATCAGGCCCACCGCCGTCAGCCCGCAGTCCGCCGCTCGCCCGTGCGGTCCGCCCGCGAGCCGGCGCAGGCCGAGGACGAGGACGGCGGCGAGGCAGCCGGCGAACGCGGTCAGCCCGATCAGGCCCTGTTCGCCGAGGACGAGCAGGTACATGTTGTGCGGCGACAGCAGCGGCTGCTTCTCGAACTCCCTGCCCGCACCGGCGATGTCGCTGCCGGCGGACAGGCCGATCGAGGAATGACCGTCGCGGTGTGCCGGGAAACCCTTCATCCCGACCCCCGCCGCCGGCTCCTCGCGCCACATCCCGGCCGCCGCCGCCCACATCGCGTACCGGTCGCCGACCGACCGGTCCGGCGCGTCGGTGACGCGGGTGATGCTGCTGACGCGCTCGGAGATCATCTGGGAGCCGATGCCGAGGCCCCCGACGAGTACGACGGCGAGCGCGGCCACCGCCGAGAGGACCCGCACCGCCTGCCGCAGCCCGCACAGCGCGACCACCGCGAAGGCGGCGAGCGCCGTGGCGATCCACGCGCCCCTGCTGAACGACAGGGCGAGCGGCACGACGAGCACGGCCGCGGCCGTGAACGCGGACGGCCTCAGCCAGGCGGGTGCCTCGGCCGGGGGGCGCAGGGCGAGGGCGAGCGCCGCGAGCAGCCCGTACGACACGACCGTCGCCATCCCCATGACGTCCGTCGGCCCGAAGGTGCCCACGGCCCGGATGTCCTCCCCCATGTACGAGGCGCCGGTGCCGGTGGCGAACTGGTAGGTGCCCACGGCGCCCTGGGCGAGCGCCAGGACGACGAGGGCGCCGGCGACGACTCGGAAGTCGCGCGCGTCCCGCACGAGCAGCACGACGGCCAGCGGCACGAGGACGAAGACCTGGAGGTAGCGCACGAACCCGGGCAGCGCGGCCTGCGGTTGGGCGGCGGTGACGGTGGCGACCGCGAAGCCGACGACGGGCAGGCCGAACACGACGGCGGCGACGGGCGTCAGGGGCCGGGAGCGGCGGTGCAGGACCTGCGCCGCGCACCACACGACCAGGGCCCCCGAGGCGATGTCCGCCGGGCCCACCGTGCCCGCCCCGCCGCCGACCGAAGGAAGCGGCGCGGCCGGCAGCAGCACGGTAGCGACCAGGGGCAGCAGGCGGAGGAAGCCCGGTGTGCGCCTGTGCCGCACGGCGGTCCAGGTGACGGCTGTCATCTCAGCTGCCTCCCAGCCTCAGCACGGAGGCGGCGGTGCGGGCCAGGATGCAGACGTCCTGCCACAGCGACCAGGTGTCGATGTAGTGGTTGTCGAAGCGGGCGCGTTCCTCGATGGACGTGTCGCCGCGCAGGCCGTGGATCTGCGCGAGCCCGGTGATACCGGCGGGCATCCGGTGGCGCGCCTGGTAGCCGGGATGGACATGGCTGAACTTGGCGACGAAGTAGGGGCGTTCCGGCCGGGGGCCGACGAGGCTCATGTCACCCCGCAGCACGTTCCACAGCTGCGGCAGTTCATCAAGGGAGGTGCGGCGCAGCAGGCTGCCGGTGACGCTCATCCGCCGGTCGGAGGCCACGCTCCAGCGCGTGGCCGACTCGTGCTCGTCGACGGGCGGGATGGTGCGGAACTTCAGCAGCACGAACGGCCGTCCGTCCAGCCCGATCCGCTCCTGCCGGAAGATGATTCCGGGCCCGTCGAAGAGACGGACGGCGAGCGCGCAGAGGGCCAGTACGGGCGCCGCCGCGACGAGGGCGACAGCGGCGAGGCACACGTCCATGACCCGCTTGCCCACGAGGGCGAACGGCCGGCGCGTCCCGTCCAGCGGTCTGACGGGAAATCCCCACAGGTGGTCACCGCCGGGTGCCCGCCGAGGCGTGCCCGGCTCCGCGGGGGTTCCGTCGACCAGCCACACACGGCAGCCGTGCCGGGCGAACAGGCGGAGCAGCGCGGCGCTCTCCGCGCCGGTCCCCGGCGGCCGGGTGAAGACGGCGTGCCCGACGGCGTTCTGGATGACCGCGCGGCTGACGTCCTCCGGTCCGACCAGGACGGGCAGGGCCGGCAGCCCCGGCCCGGCCGGCCCGCCGGTGTCGACCTGCCCGACGGGCCGCATCCCGTATTCGGGGTGCCCGTACAGCGCCGCGGTGACCTGCTGGGCGACCGGCCCGCGGCCGACGACGAGCGCGGACCGCGGCCTGCGCGCGGCCGACCGCCGGCGCGCGTGGTGGACGGCCGCCCGGCCGGCGCAGGCGAGCAGCGTCTGGCCGCAGGCGGCGAGGGCCGGTGCGGCCGGGACGACGCCGTAGTGGGGGCCCTGGGCGACGAAGGTGGCGGCGAGGGCGTACCACTGGAGCATCGCGAGCCCGAGGAGCGTGGGCAGTTCGGCGAGCGCGGACGGCGACAGCCTGTGCCGGTAGAGGCCGCGCCAGGTGTGCAGCACGCCTTGGAGGAGCACGAGCGGCACCGCCGACGCGGCCGGCCAGGGAGCCGTGGGCCACAGCAGGGCCGGTGCGAGGGCCAGGGTCACGACGGCGGCGGTGGCGTCGGCCAGGAGCAGCGCGGTCGGACGTTCACGGCGGGCGGAGAGGCGGTGCGAACGGACGGGTGGACGGCGTTCCGCCGTGCGGCGTGGCGCGTGGACCGAGAGCGCCGGGCGGCGGGCGGCCGTCGCCCGGGCGCTGTGGGGAGCGGGGGCACTCTCCGTCGTCATCGTTCGCTGCGCTCCCTCGTCAAGGGTCGGTGCGGGCTCAGTAGTTCCTGGTACAGGCGCAGGACGGCCGCTGCCGTCCCGCGCACGTCGGACGTGGCCCGTGTGTGCTCCTCGGCCCGGCGGCCCAGGTCGTGACGGAGCGCGGGATCCGTCAGCAGCCGGACCAGCGCCGCGGCGAGCGCGGGCGGGTCCTCCGGCGGGACCAGCGCGTACGGCTCCTGACCGGGCGGCAGGCTCTCCCTCGCGCCGCTGACGTCGGTGATCACGACGGGCAGCCCGCAGGCCATCGCCTCCAGCGGGGCGAGCGCCATGCCCTCCCAGCGCGAGGGCAGTACGGCCACGTCCGCGGCGTGCAGCCACGGCCGGGTGTCGGCGCGGTCACCGGCGAAGAGCACTCCCGGCGGGGCGCCCTGCCGCAGCGCCTCCCGGTCCGGCCCGTCGCCCACCAGTAGGAGCCGGGAGCCGGGGACCGCTCCGGCCACCTCGGCCCAGGCCCGCAGCAGCACGTCCTGTCCCTTCTGCCGGCACAGCCGGCCCACGCAGACGACGAGGGGCGTCCGCGCGGGCATACCGTCCAGCTCCGGCAGAAGGGCGCGGGCCTCCTCGCGGCCGCGGCTGCCGCGAGGGGTGAAGTACGTCAGGTCGATGCCGTTGGGGATCACCGACCAGCGGGCACGGATGCCCGCCTCTTCCCCCGCGCGGCGCTCGCCCTCACTGACACAGAGGGTGCGGGTGCTCCAGCGCGAGCCGTGGCGCTCCCAGGTGAGGGCGAGTTCGGCACTGCGCCCCCGGACGGCGTCGAAGGACCAGGCGTGCGGCTGGAAGACCGTCGGTACCCGGCCGCGTACGGCGAGCCGCCCGGCGAGCCCGGCCTTGGCGCTGTGCGCGTGCACGATGTGGGGTGCGCCGGCCCGGATCAGCCGGGTGACGGCACGCACCTCGCTCGCGAGCCGCGGACCCGGCTCCCGCCCGGCCGGCCATGGGTGCACCTGTGCACCGGCCTGTGCCACCAGGTGAGGAAGCCGCCCCTGCGGGGGGCAGGCGACGACGGTCCGGATGCCCTCGCGGACCTGTGCCCTGACCAGGTCGGTGACGACCCGCGCGACTCCCCCCTCCACCGGCTGAACCAGGTGGAACACCGTCATTCGGCTTTTCTCAGTCCAGTTTCTTTGCAGCACGTACGGCCTTCTTCGAACGCGGTGGACTGTGGGTGCGTGAATCAGCGGCGCGCGTCGGCCTGCACGAAGAGAGCGCCGAGGAAATGCCCGTTGGCTTCGGCGCCGAAGCGGAACGTCAGCGAATGGGCGCCGTTCGTCAGGGCGGGCCGGATGTCGAACACGTCCGAGTCGTATCCGAGCGTGTTGACGTGGGCGGGCTGCCGTCCCTTCACCGTGGTGCCGAAGTCGGCAATGGTCGAATTCATGCTGTCGTCGGCCGGATTGGCGCGGTCGTCGATCAGAAGCGGTCTCCCGTCACCGGCCCGCACGCTCACCGAGTCGCCGCGCGCGCCGCGGTCGCCGTCGTAGGCGACGAGCCCGGCACGTCCCGCTGATCGTGGCCCGATCCGCAGGCCGGTGAGTGTCAGGGAGTGCTGCCCGCGCCCGGGGCGGACGCTTTCGAAGCCGTCCCACAGGACGAGTTCGCGCAGGGGTTCGGTGTCCTTCTCGTAGGCCACGACCATGGTCCAACCGCCCCAGGCGCCTGCCTCGGAGTGGCCCATCGCCACGTTGATCTGGGCGACGGTCCAGTAGCCGGTGCCGCCGCTGCGCACCAGGGGCGTGATGTCGGCGGACGCGTGGTAGGCGTCGCTGCCGTCCGCGTCGCGGTGTGCGATCTGGGTGTCGGCCAGCACCTCCTTGTACTCACCGCCCGGTTCGGCGATCAGGACACGGCCGTTGTCCTTCGGGGGTTTCTGCTCTCCGACGCGGAGGTTCCCGCCCCAGTACAGGCGGGCGTAACGCACGCGGGAGTCCGCCGGCAGGACGAGGCGTGCCCGGCTCGAGTTGTACGTGTTGGGGTCGTCGTCGAGGTCGACGTAGAACATGTCGTAGTCGCCGTTGACGCCCTGCGCGCCTCGCTGAAGGGACGAACAGGGCGCTGCCGAGCGGCTGTCGGCGCTACGGCAGGTGATGGCGGAGTTGGCGGCGCGGACGATCCCGCCGTGGTGCACCGCGTGGTAGCGCTGCGTGAAGGGGATGCCGGATGCTTCCGGCGGCGTGGGGGCCGGGGCCGCCGCGGCCGTCAGCGGAGCGGCCGAGAACGCCGTGCAGAGCAGTGCTCCCAGGACGCCTCGTGCGGCGAAGCCCGGCGACTCCGGCATGGGTGGCTCTCCATATTCGATCAAGTCGACAAAACAGGAGTGCACTTTGTCAGAAAGCTAGTTGGAAATCACGCTGGACGCGCATGTACGGCCATTTGGCTGCCATCTCATTCGCCTTGCATACGGCCCTGTCACACATGACGGCAGCGTTGGGCCGGTGCGAACGGAGCCATTACATCGAGTGATCCGGCAAAACCCTTTCTCCGTTCGGTCGTTGAGCGAAACTGCCTGCGAGCGGGGACCCGTCGCGCCGGACGCCGGAGAAAGGCCGGGATGCGGGGTTTCCCGTACGTCCACGGCTCGTTACCCCTGTCGACGGCGGAGAACCCGCCGGGGAAAGGGATTCGAAAAGATGAAGTACTCGAAGGCTGCCGCGATCATTGCCGGTTCCGTGGCGGCGCTGGGGGCGGCCTCTCCCGCCTTCGCCGCCGGTGCGGCGGGCATGCCGCCCATGAGCCTCAACGGCGGCGTCGCCGAGGTGGTGTCCTCGCTTCCGGACATGGAGACGGTCGAGGCGGGCCCCACGGTGAACGAGGTCGCGGGCAGGGCGACCGAGCTCAACAACGTCAAGGGCGACGCCCCGGGGCAGGTGCTGAAGACCGCCGGCTCGCTCACGCCCATGCTGGGCGGCGTCTCCCTGGGC
>NZ_JBSGZJ010000450.1:0-5825 GCF_053610925.1 Streptomyces sp. NPDC054847
GGCTTTTTTGGTGTAGCCAATTCCCCCGTCCGGGCGTACCTCGCCCGGCGGGGGGGCGGTGGGAGGAGAGGGCGGGCACCGCGCGGGCGCGGGGTGCAGGGCCCCCGGGGGCTGGGCCGCGGCGGGGCGGAGCCGCGCTTCGGTACGGCGAGGGCGGGGAGGGAACAGGGCTCGCGCCGCGGTCGTGGAGGCGGTCGTTATCCGAAGCCCAGCCGCCCCAGCGTCCCCGCCGCCTCGCGGTCCAGCAGGACCGCCGAGGCGCAGCCGCCCGGCAGGCGGCCCGCCTCCGCGTCGGTGACCAGGCGGGAGACGGCCCGGCGGTGGCGGGCGAAGGCGTAACCCGAGACGCCGCGGCCCCGCTCGCGCTGGCCCGCCCGCGCGACCTGGGGTGTCACGTCCAGCAGCACCAGGTGGAGGGACGTGCCGCGCCGCCGTGTCTCACGGGCGAGCCAGCGCCGCACCCACGCCTGTGTGCCGCAGTCGTGCACGACGACGCTCGCCCCGGAGCGGAGGGCGCGCCGCAGTCCGGCGTAGTGGGCGAGCCGCACCAGCGGGCGGTAGACCGCGTACGGCAGGAAGCGGGGCGCACGGGCGTCCCAGCGGTCCCGCGTGTCCTGCGAGTCGATGCCGAGGCCGCTCGCCGCGCGCCGGATCAGCGTGGACTTGCCGCTGCCGGGCAGGCCGGAGACGACCACCACGTCACCGGCGGCGAAGATCAGGCTGTGCGGGCTGCGCCCGGCCCGCTGCCGCAGGTCGCGCAGGACGGGCAGGGCGGGCGTGGCCGCTCCGGCCCGGGACGGGACGGCGGACATGCCCGGTGGCGCGGGCACCCCCGTGGTCGTGGCGTATGCACCGGTCGGCTGCAACGTCGTCCCCTCCCCGTGTCGGGTCATCCCACACCCTTGCCCATGAAGTGTAAAGAATTGGTAATGCGGCTCAAGTGTTTTCAGGGCGGCCTCACGCTCCACTCTTCCCCGATGCGTGCAATGATGTGCGCGCAAACTCCATACCGGCCGCTTGAATCCACGCGGGAGAGTCCCTGCCACCTCTGTGGCGGGCGCCGAAGGAGCAAGTTCCTCCCTTGAATCTCTCAGGCCCCGTACCGCGTGTGATGAGGCAGATCTGAAAAGCGAGCCGCATTCGAGTGGCTCCACCCAAGGTGCAAGTCACGACTACCCGTACGCGTAGTCGGGGCGAACCTCTCAGGTTCCGATGACAGATGGGGAGGATTGTCCTCGCAGCCATGCCCTGGGAGCCACACCTATGAGCAACGCCCCCCGTCTGACCGCACTCGACGCCCTGCACAGGTCGCTGGGCGCGACCATGACCGATTTCGCCGGCTGGGACATGCCCCTGCGGTACGGCAGCGAGCGTGACGAGCACAACGCCGTCCGCACCAAGGCCGGGCTGTTCGACCTGTCCCACATGGGTGAGATCACCGTCACCGGTCCGCAGGCCGTCGACCTGCTGAACTACGCGCTGGTCGGCAACATCGGCACCGTCGGCCTCGGCCGCGCCCGCTACACGATGATCTGCCAGGAGGACGGCGGCATCCTCGACGACCTGATCGTCTACCGCCTCGGCGAGGACGAGTACATGGTCGTCGCCAACGCCGGCAACGCCCAGATCGTCCTCGACGCCCTCACCGGGCGCGCCCAGGGCTTCGACGCCACCGTCCGTGACGACCGTGACGCGTACGCGCTGATCGCGGTCCAGGGCCCGGAGTCCCCCGGCATCCTGAAGTCCCTGACCGACGCGGACCTGGACGGACTGAAGTACTACGCGGGCCTGCCGGGCACCGTGGCCGGCGTCCCGGCGCTGATCGCCCGCACCGGCTACACCGGCGAGGACGGCTTCGAGCTGTTCGTCGAGCCGCAGCACGCCGAGAAGCTCTGGCAGGCGCTGACCGACGCGGGCGCGCCCGCCGGTCTGATCCCGTGCGGCCTGTCCTGCCGTGACACGCTGCGTCTGGAGGCGGGCATGCCGCTGTACGGGCACGAGCTGACCACGGCGCTCACCCCGTTCGACGCGGGCCTCGGCCGGGTGGTGAAGTTCGAGAAGGAGGGCGACTTCGTCGGACGTGAGGCGCTCACGGCCGCCGCGGAGCGTGCCGAGTCCGCGCCGCCGCGCAAGCTCGTCGGGCTGATCGCGGAGGGCCGCCGGGTCCCCCGTGCCGGTATGTCGGTGGTGGCGGACGGCACGGTGATCGGCGAGGTCACCTCGGGCGCCCCGAGCCCCACCCTCGGCAAGCCGATCGCCATGGCCTACGTGGACGCGGCCCACGCCGCGCCGGGCACTCCGGGGGTCGGCGTCGACATCCGGGGCACCCACGAGCCGTACGAGGTCGTGGCGCTGCCGTTCTACAAGCGCCAGAAGTGATCCTCCGGGTGCCGGAAGTGATCGTCCGCACCCTCTCCCCGTTCACCAGCACTCCCCCGCGTACAGGAGAATTCAGGTCATGAGCAACCCCCAGCAGCTGCGCTACAGCAAGGAGCACGAGTGGCTGTCGGCCGCCGAGGACGGCGTGTCGACGGTCGGCATCACGGAGCACGCGGCCAACGCGCTCGGCGACGTGGTGTACGTCCAGCTCCCCGAGGTCGGTGACACGGTGACCGCGGGCGAGACCTGCGGCGAGCTGGAGTCCACCAAGTCGGTCAGCGACCTGTACTCCCCGGTCAGCGGTGAGGTCACCGAGGCCAACGAGGACGTCGTCAACGACCCGTCCCTGGTGAACTCCGCCCCGTTCGAGGGCGGTTGGCTCTTCAAGGTACGCGTCAGCGAGGAGCCGAAGGACCTGCTCTCCGCGGACGAGTACACCGATTTCGCCGGCTGACCAAAACCTTAGGGACCGAGTGATGTCGCTTCTCAACACCCCTCTCCACGAGCTGGACCCGGATGTCGCCGCCGCTGTCGACGCCGAGCTCCACCGTCAGCAGTCCACCCTCGAGATGATCGCCTCGGAGAACTTCGCTCCGGTCGCGGTCATGGAGGCACAGGGCTCCGTCCTCACGAACAAGTACGCCGAGGGCTACCCGGGCCGCCGCTACTACGGCGGCTGCGAGCACGTCGACGTGGTCGAGCAGATCGCCATCGACCGCATCAAGGCGCTGTTCGGCGCCGAGCACGCCAATGTGCAGCCCCACTCGGGCGCGCAGGCGAACGCGGCCGCGATGTTCGCGCTGCTGAAGCCGGGCGACACGATCATGGGCCTGAACCTGGCCCACGGCGGTCACCTGACCCACGGCATGAAGATCAACTTCTCCGGCAAGCTCTACAACGTGGTCGCCTACCACGTGGACGACGCCACCGGTCAGGTCGACATGGCCGAGGTCGAGCGCCTCGCCAAGGAGTCCAAGCCGAAGCTGATCGTCGCCGGCTGGTCCGCGTACCCGCGCCAGCTGGACTTCGCGGCCTTCCGGAGGATCGCCGACGAGGTCGGCGCCTACCTGATGGTCGACATGGCGCACTTCGCCGGCCTGGTCGCCGCGGGTCTGCACCCCAACCCGGTGCCGCACGCCCACGTCGTCACCACGACCACGCACAAGACCCTCGGCGGTCCGCGCGGCGGCGTGATCCTCTCCACCGCCGAGCTCGCCAAGAAGATCAACTCCGCGGTCTTCCCCGGCCAGCAGGGCGGCCCGCTGGAGCACGTCATCGCGGCGAAGGCCGTCTCCTTCAAGGTCGCCGCCTCCGAGGAGTTCAAGGAGCGCCAGCAGCGCACGCTGGACGGCGCCCGCATCCTCGCCGAGCGTCTGGTCCAGGCCGACGTGACCGAGCACGGCGTCTCCGTCCTGTCCGGCGGCACGGACGTGCACCTGGTCCTGGTGGACCTGCGCAACTCCGAGCTGGACGGTCAGCAGGCCGAGGACCGCCTCCACGAGGTCGGCATCACGGTCAACCGCAACGCCATCCCGAACGACCCGCGGCCGCCGATGGTCACCTCGGGTCTGCGGATCGGCACCCCGGCGCTGGCCACCCGCGGCTTCCAGGACGAGGACTTCCGCGAGGTCGCGGACATCATCGCCGAGGCCCTGAAGCCGTCGTACGACGTGCCGGCGCTGCGCGCCCGCGTCACGGCCCTGGCCGCGAAGCACCCGCTCTACCCTGGTCTGTGACGGATCTCCCGTAACGGACCCGAACAAAACAAAAGGGGCACCGCGCACACTGGACCGTGCGCGCGGTGCCCCGCACCACGTAAGCACCACGCACACGCAATGCCTCCGCGCCCAACGCCACCCGTACACGAGGCGCTGCGCGCCGCTGCACTACACGGCAGACAACGGCGTCTACCACCCACAAGGAGTTTCCCGTGGCCATCTCGGTCTTCGACCTGTTCTCGATCGGCATCGGCCCGTCCAGCTCCCACACGGTGGGCCCGATGCGCGCCGCCCGGATGTTCGCCCGGCGCCTGAAGAACGAGGGCCTGCTCGCCCATACGACGGCGATACGGGCCGAGCTGTACGGCTCGCTGGGCGCGACCGGGCACGGCCACGGCACTCCCAAGGCCGTTCTGCTGGGCCTGGAGGGCAACTCTCCCCGGACGGTCGACGTCGAGAGCGCCGACGAGCAGGTCGAGCGGATCAAGGCGGACGGGCGGATCAACCTGCTCGGCGCCCACGAGATCGACTTCGACTTCGACGAGGACCTCGTCCTGCACCGCCGCAAGGCCCTGCCGTACCACGCCAACGGCATGACGGTCCTCGCCCGAGACGCCGAGGGCACGACGCTGCTGGAGAAGACGTACTACTCGGTCGGCGGCGGGTTCGTCGTCGACGAGACCGTGCTTTCTCAGGAGGGGGCGGCGGGCGACAACCCGATCGTCCCCGACGACACCGTCCTGAAGTACCCCTTCCGTACCGGTGACGAGCTGCTGCGTCTCACCAAGGAGACCGGTCTGTCGATCTCCGCGCTGATGCTGGAGAACGAGAAGGCCTGGCGCACCGAGGACGAGATCCGGGAGGGGCTCCTGGAGATCTGGCGGGTCATGCAGGCGTGCGTCTCGCGCGGCATGTCCCGCGAGGGCATCCTGCCGGGCGGTCTCAAGGTCCGCCGACGGGCCGCCACCACGGCCCGCAAGCTGCGCTCCGAGGGCGACCCGCAGGCTCTCGCCATGGAGTGGATCACGCTCTACGCGATGGCCGTGAACGAGGAGAACGCAGCCGGCGGCCGGGTCGTCACCGCCCCCACGAACGGCGCCGCGGGCATCATCCCGGCGGTCCTGCACTACTACATGAACTTCGTGCCCGGCGCCGACGAGAAGGGCGTCGTCGACTTCCTGCTCGCCGCGGGCGCGATCGGCATGCTCTTCAAGGAGAACGCCTCGATCTCGGGCGCGGAGGTCGGCTGCCAGGGCGAGGTCGGCTCCGCCTGCTCGATGGCCGCGGGCGCGCTCGCCGAGGTGCTCGGCGGCTCCCCGGAGCAGGTCGAGAACGCCGCGGAGATCGGCATGGAGCACAACCTGGGCCTCACCTGCGACCCGGTCGGCGGCCTGGTCCAGATCCCGTGCATCGAGCGCAACGGCATGGCGGCGGTCAAGGCGGTCACGGCCGCGAAGATGGCGATGCGGGGCGACGGCAGCCACAAGGTCTCCCTGGACAAGGTCATCAAGACGATGAAGGAGACCGGCGCCGACATGTCGGTCAAGTACAAGGAGACCGCCCGCGGCGGTCTCGCGGTGAACATCATCGAGTGCTGACCGCAGCCCTTTCGGGCATGGGAAGGCCCCCGGCGCCTTGGGTTCTAACGGTCCTCGCAACACCCGCGATCTGTGGGAGTTGCGAGGACCGTGGGCGTTGAGCGTGATGATCTTGCCGGGTTGCGGGAGC
>NZ_JBSGZJ010000451.1:0-5816 GCF_053610925.1 Streptomyces sp. NPDC054847
CCCATGGGCAGCGACGCCGCCGCGGGGCCAGGGACGGCCGGCGCGGGGGCGTCGGGAGCGATCAACGGGACGGATCGAGAACGATCTTGTGGACCCCGTCGGCGCGGCTGCTGTACAGCTCGTACGCCGCGGGCCCCTCCGAGAGCGCGAAGCGGTGCGAGACCACGGCTTCCGGGGTGATCCGGCCTGCCTGGGTCAGGGACATCAGGACCGGCAGCTCGTAGTGGACCGAGCACAGGCCGATGGCGAACTCCAGCTCCTTGACCTGGGCCAGCCCCATGTGGAAGGGGAAGGCCTCGTTCTGGCTGACCCCGACGACGCTGACGCGTCCTGCCTGCCGCACCGCCTTGAGAGCGAGTTGGATAGAGGCGTCCGAGCCCACGGCCTCCACCACGGCGTCCGGTCCCCGCCCCCCGGTCATGTCGCGCACGGCCCCCCGGGCGTCCTCGTCCTCGACCGGCTCGACGCCCATCGTGGCGGCGAAGGCACGGCGCTCCGCGACCAGGTCCACACCCAGCACCCGAGCGGCGCCCATGGCGAACGCGGACTGGGCGGCCATCAGGCCCACCGGGCCGAGGCCGATGACGAGCACCGTCTCGCCGGGGCCGATCCGGGCGCGGCGGCAGCCGTACCAGGCGGTGGGCGCGTTGTCGGTGAGGACCACGGCGGCCTCGTCGGAGATGTCCTCCGGCAGGCGCACCAGGTTGACGTCGGCGTAGGGCACCGCAAGGGCCTGGGCCTGGCTGCCCGGGAGCTGCGGGCTCACGCCGTAGCAGAGGTCGGTCATGCTCTTGGCGCGCTCGCACCGGGCGGTGAACCCGGCCGCGCAGGTCGGGCACAGGGTGCAGCCGACCGACGCGGGAAGCATGACCCGGTCACCGGGCCTGAAGCGGCTGACCTGGTCACCGGTCTCGACGACCACGCCGACGCACTCGTGTCCCGGGGTGTAGCCGACCTCCGGGCTGAACGGGTTGCCGCCGTAGATGTGCAGATCGCTGCCGCAGATTCCGGCCGCGGTGACCTTGACGACCGCGTCCGTGGGGCTCGCCACGACCGGGTCGGGGACCTCCTCGTAGCGGATGTCATGACGGCCTTGGTAAGTCAGCGCCTTCACCGGCTCCCACCCTCCCCTATGGCTGTGCCTGTACCTTGCCCAGCTGCGACCTCGAGAACCAGCTTTCCGTGGTTCGCGCCGCGGAACAGCCGCATCAGGGTCTCCGGGAACGCCGCGACCCCTCCGGGCACCACGTCCTCCAGCGACGTGAGCCGGCCCTCCGCCCGCCACTCGGCGAGCTGCGCGACACCCTCCGCGTAGCGGTCGGCGTAGTCGAACACCACCATGCCCGTCATGGAGGCGCGGTTGACCAGCAGCGACATGTAGTTGGCGGGACCCTGCGGCCGGGTGCTGTTGTACTGGGAGACCGCACCGCAGATGACGACGCGGGCCCCGCGCGCCAGCCGGAGCAGCACGGCGTCCAGGATGTCGCCGCCGACGTTGTCGAAGTACACGTCGACGCCGTCGGGGGCGTGTTCGCGCAGCGCCTTGCGGACGTCCTCGCTCTGGTAGTCGATAGCGGCGTCGAACCCGAACTCGTCGACCACCATCCGGCACTTGCGCTCACCGCCGGCGATGCCGATGACACGGCAGCCCAGGATCTTGGCGATCTGGCCGACGATGCTGCCGACGGCTCCGGCCGCACCGGAGACCACGACGGTCTGGCCCGGCTCGGGACGTCCGATGTCGATGAGGCCGAAGTAGGCCGTCAGACCCGACATGCCGAGCGTGCCGAGATAGGTCGGCAGGGGCGCCGCGGCCGGGTCGACCTTGGTGACGCCGCGCCCGTCGGAGAGGCAGAACTCCTGCACGCCGAACGTGCCGGACACATGGTCGCCGACGGCGAAGCCGGGATGCCGGGAGGCGGTCACACGGCCCACCGCGCCGGCGCGCATCACCTCGCCGATCTCCACCGGGCGGATGTAGGACCGGCCGGCGTTCATCCAGCCGCGCATCGCCGGATCGATGGACAGGTACAGGACCTGTACCAGGAACTCCCCGTCGGCCGGCTCGCCCACGGGCTCCTCGACGTGCTGCCAGTCGGTGTCGCGCGGTTCGCCCGCGGGACGTGCGGCCAGGCGTACCTGGCGGTTGGCTGTGGTCATCTCCGGCTGCTCCTGCGTTCGGCTGGTGGATCGGGCCGGCGGGCACAGCCGGCAGGCTGTTCGTCGCCGCGTACCGACGCACCACCGGCGCATACCGGCTAGTCGGTACGTCGCCGTGAGCGTACGGCCCCGCCCCGCCGGGGGCAAGAGCCGCCGGGTGCGACGTACGCCGCAGCCGACGCCATCCGGCCGCCGGGGGCCGGGGCGGCGCAGCCCGCCGAACGGCCGGGCCCGCTACGCCCCGAGGACGTCGGCGACCGCATCGAAGAAGCGTGTGTGCGCCGGCGCGCTGGGCGGGATCTCCGGATTCCACGGCATGAGCCTGGCGCGGGCCCGGAGTGCGTCCCAGTCCGCTGCCCCCCGCAGCCGCTCGACGGGGAAGGCGTTGGCCCGCACGTCCACCAGGACCACGTCCGGTTCCAGCCGGGCGGCGGCGGCCCAGTCGGTGGTGGACCAGTTGACCCCGGCGCCCGCTTCCGGTTCTGCCAGGCCGACGCCGCACGCCGACAGGGCCCGCAGATCGGACCAGGCGCCGGGCCTGGCCAGATGGACGCTGTCCTGGCCCGCGGGCGACAGGGCCAGGACCCGCACCCCGGCCGCTCCGGCCGCGGCGGCGCCCAACCGCCCCCGCGCCGCTTCGAGTCCGGCCGCGGCCGACGGCTCGGGCGCCGCGCCGAGGGAGCGCGCCAGCTCGTCGAACCGCCCACGCACCTCGTCGAACGAACGCCCCTGGCCGACGTCGAGCACGACGACCGGGACGCGTTCCTCCAGGTACTTGGCCGTGTCCGGATCGAGGCCGTAGATCTGGTCGGAGCCGTACGTCACGGCCACCACCAGGTCGGGACCGGCCGCCAGCACGGCGTCCGCGTCGACACCCGGGCCGGACCCGAGGTAGCTCACGTCGGTCAGCGGCAGGTCACCCGCCTTGGCCGGGTCGGGGCCCGCGCCGTCGTGGGCGGAGCCGAACACGCCGGCCGGCAGGAGCCCGTGGTCGAACAGCGCGGCGCCCGCCTGTATATAGGTGACCGGCCGGGCCGGGGTGCGTGGTGCGGACGCCAGCCGCCCGCGGTCGTCGAAGAATTCCCAGTGCGATTGTCGCGCCATGCGGCCAAGCCCCCCACGTCGAGCGGTCGTTCGGTGGTGTCGCTCCGGTCATCGACGTGTGACTGCCCCACCGCCCGCCGCCTCACGCCTCACGGGCGGCGCTGTTTCGCCCCCGGGGAGCCTGGCCGGGTCAGCGCGGCGCGGCGGCGGGCAGGGACACCTCGAAGCGGCAGCCACCGCTCACGTTGCTCACCTCCGCGTGGCCCGCGTGCGCCTCGACGATCCCGCGGACGATGGCCAGTCCGAGCCCCGCGCCGGCCGGCGGCGTACGGGCCTCGGAGCCGCGCCAGCCCGTGTCGAACACGCGGGGCAGATCCTCCTCGGGGATGCCTCCGCAGCCGTCGGTGACGGAGACGACCACCCGGTCCTCACGCCGTTCCGCGGCGACGGCGACCGTGCCGTCGGCAGGGGTCCGGCGGATGGCGTTCACCAGCAGATTGGCGAGGACCCGCGTCATCTCCTTGCCGTCCACCTCGACCGGGACCGGTTCGACGCCGTCGCCGACCAGACGCACGCCGTGCTCACGGGCCAGCGGATCGGCGCCCGCGAGAGCCTCCCCGACCAGGTCGTAGAGCGACATGCGGGTCGGGGTCAGCGCGAGCGCGCCCGCGTGGATGCGGGACAGCTCGAAGAGGTCGCCGACCATCGAGTTGAGCCGGTCGACCTCGGTGCGGATCTGGCGGAAGTAGCGGTCGGGGTCCTGGACGACGCCGTCCTCCAACGCCTCCGACATGGCACGCAGACCGGCGAGCGGGGTGCGCAGGTCGTGGGAGATCCAGGCGACGAGCTCACGCCGGGACGTCTCGAGGGCGCGTTCCCGTTCCCGGGACTCGGCGAGCCGGTCGCTGGTGGCCGCCAGTTCCCTGCTGAGCGCCTCCAGCTCGGCCGTGGAGGGGACGCCGGGCGCGGCGAAGGAACCGCCGTCCCCGAACGACCGGGCCGCGAGGGCCAGTTCACGGCTGCGTGCGACGACCCACCTGCCGAGCAGCAGGGCCGTCGCCAGGGAGACCACGGCCGCCATGGCCACGACCATGGTGACGACCGTCAGGTCGTGCGGTGACAGGAACATCGCCTGCGCGACCGCGAGGGTGCCCGCCAGCATGGCGGTGACGGTCACCGCCGCGACCACGGTCAGCGACACCGCGACGGAACGGTGCCGCAGCACCCGCAGCACGAGGGCGCCGACGATCCCGGCCGCCGCGGCGCCCATCAGGGCGTAGAACGCGATGAGCAGCATGTCCCGCACGGCGATCAGCCCTCTTCCGGCGAGTCGAAGCGGTAACCGACTCCCCATACCGTCTGGATCAGCTTCGGCCGGGCCGGGTCGTCCTCGATCTTGCCGCGCAGGCGGCGCACATGGACGGTCACGGTCGACAGGTCGCCGAACTCCCAGCCCCACACGTCCTGCATCAGCCGCTCACGGCCGATCGCCCTGCCCGGGTGCCGCATCAGATGGGCCAGCAGGTCGAACTCCCTCAGTGTCAGCGCCAGTTCATGCCCGTCCTTCGTCGCGCGCCGGGCACCCGGGTCGAGGACGATGCCCGCCGCCGCCAGCTCCGGCCCGGCACGCCGTTCCCCCGCTCCCCCGCCGCCCCTGCGCAGCACCGACTCGACCCGAAGCACCAGCTCCCGCGGGCTGAACGGCTTGGTCACGTAGTCGTCCGCGCCGACCTCGAGGCCGAGGATGCGGTCGTCCTCGTCGCCCCGCGCCGTGAGCATGATCACCGGTACGGGCGCCTGTTCACCGGCCCGCAGCCGGCGGCACACCTCCAGCCCGTCCATGCCCGGCAGCATCAGGTCCAGCACGACCAGGTCGGGCCGCCGCCCGGTCGCGAGCCGCAGCGCCTGCGGCCCGTCGGCGGCACGGTCCACGGCGAAACCCGCGCGCTCCAGGTACCCGGTGACGACCTCCGCGACCGTCGGGTCGTCGTCCACGACCAGAATGCTCTGCATACAGCCAGTGTCCTCGCCCGCGGGGACCTCCTACGGCCGGGCCGCCTTACGAAACCGTGACGTCCGATTCGTTCAAGACCACCGGCCCCGCCCCGCCCTACGTTGGTCCGCATGACTCCACGTTTCGACGCGATCGGCCTGGTCGTCAGCGACATGGCCGCCTCACTCGCCTTCTACCGCCGCCTCGGTCTCGACATCCCCGCGGAGGCTGACTCCGCGCCGCACGCGGAGGCCGTACTGCCGGGGGGACTGCGCCTGATGTGGGACACCGAGGAGACGGTGCGCTCCTTCGACCCCGACTGGACCCGCCCCACCGGCGGCGAACGCATGGCGCCGGCGTTCCTCTGCGACAGCCCCGCCGAGGTGGACGCCCTGTACGACGAACTCGTCGCCGCCGGATACCGGGGCCACCTCAAGCCCTGGGACGCCGTCTGGGGCCAGCGTTACGCGGTCGTCCTCGACCCCGACGGGCTCGGCGTCTCGCTCTTCGCCAGCGCCTCGTAGGCGCCCAGTGTGATCCCGGCCAGCGCGCGCATCTCCCGGGCGAGGTGCGCCTGGTCGGCGCAGCCGGCGCGGTGCGCGGCGTCCCCGTACGGGAC
>NZ_JBSGZJ010000452.1:0-5807 GCF_053610925.1 Streptomyces sp. NPDC054847
GGCGTGGTGACACTGCCGCTGCTGCCGCTCCTCGCGGCGGCGCTGATCGCCGCCGCGGCAGCCGGCGTCGCGTCCGTGCTGGCGCCGCTTCGGGGTGCGGACGGCGGCAGAGCCGCGAGCTAGAGTCGAATACATGGACGAGTGTGAGCCGTACTGCGAGACCCCGGAGAGGGAGGCGGCAGGGCAGGAGGCCCGGACCCGGGCCGAGGGGCCCTTCGCCGAATGCGTCCTGTGCCGTGCGCCGACCGAGTACCCGGAGACGGTCAAGGGCGCGACGCTGTGTCCCGTGTGCGAGTGGCGGGAGGCGGAGCGCACGGCCTGCTCCGGCTGACCGCGTGACCCGCGAACTCCTTTGACCCCGGGCCGAGTGCCCCGCCTGCGGGCGGGGTGGTCCAGGGGTGCCTTCGCGGGCAACGGGGCTCGGGGGTGCCTTCGGGGGAACAAGGTGTCGCGAGCGTGGCACCGGGCCCTTCCGGTGGTACGCCGATGTGCATGCCACCAAGGCCGTCGGACCCGCAGCAGCGCCCACCGGATGAGCCCACAGCCCCGCCGCGGGTGCCCGAGGCCCTGCGGACGGCCGCAGCGTACGCCTGGCGGATCATCGTCGTGGCCGCCGCCGTCTACAGCCTCTTCGCCGTGCTCGGCCGGTTCCACGAGATCGCCGTGGCCGTCTTCCTGGGCCTCGTCGTCACCGCCGTGCTCCGGCCCGTGGCCGACCTGGTGGCACGCGTCCTGCCGCGCCCGCTCGCCGTCGCCGTCTCCCTGCTCGTCACCATCGCACTCGTCCTGGGGCTGCTCGCCCTGGTCGGCGAGGCGGTCGCGCGGGAGCGGACGACTCTGGTGCGGGAGTTCCGCACCGGCATCGAGAGGATCGAGAACTGGCTGGAGCGGCCTCCGTTCCGCGTCGATCCCGAGGCGCTCACCGACGTCCAGTCCCGTATCGGCCAGTGGCTCTCCAGCCACCGGTCCACCGTCATCAGTGAGGCGGTGAGCGGTGGCCGCACGCTGGTCGAAGTGCTGACGGTGATGGCCCTCGCGCTGTTCTGCTCGGTCTTCTTCATCCACTCCGGGGACCGCCAGTGGGGATGGTTCTGCGGTCAGTTGCCGTCGACCGCCCGCCGGCGCGCCACGGTGGCGGGGCGGGCCGCCTGGCGGACCTTCACCGGCTACACGCACGGCATCCTCCTGGTGGCCGCCACCAACGCGATCCTGGTCGGCATCGCCCTGTTCGCCCTCGGTGTCCCGCTCGCGCTGCCCCTCGCCCTGCTGGAGTTCTTCGCCGCGTTCATCCCGCTCGTCGGCTCCCCGGTCGCTCTCGCGGTGGCCGCGGTGGTGGCTCTCGCGGCCAAGGGCCCGCTGACGGCGGCCGTGGTCGTCGCGCTCATCGTCGTGATCGGGCAGATCGAGGGACACCTGCTGCATCCCATCGTGATGAGCTGGGCCGTCCGGCTGCATCCGGTGGTCGTCGCGCTGTCGGTCGTGGGCGGCGCCGTCGCGGCGGGGGTGGTGGGCGCGGTCGCCGCCGTGCCGCTGGTGGCCGTCCTGTGGTCGGTCCGGCAGGCGCTGAGGCCGGCGGGGGACGGCGCTACCGGGCAAGGCGGCTGACCGGCCGTCAGGGCACCGCCCGGTCCGGTTCGCCGGACGCGACCAGGGAACGGGCGAGTGGCATCCGGGCCAGGGCGAGGACGCCCGCCACGACCAGTGCCACGCCGAGGGCCTGCGGGATCAGCCACCAGCCGGTGCGGACGTCCTCCTCGTACAGGAGCATGCCGAGGCTGAGGCTCACCGCCGCGTCGCCGAGGGTGAGCGCGGGCTGCGACGCGACCAGCGGACCGGCCTGCATCGCGTTCTCCAGCAGGAAGAGCGCGCACCCGCCGGTCGCCGCGAACGCGTACGTCTGCCAGGCCGTGAGGAAGGCGCCGGTGCCGTGGTCGTCCAGCGTGTGCACCGCCGACTTCATCAGGGCCGCGGTGAGCGCGTAGCTGATCGCGGTGGCGGAGCCGAAGCAGGCCGCGCGGGCACGGCCCTCGGGGCGGCGCAGCGCGGCGGCGGTGAGCGCGATGACGGCCCCGCCGCACACGGCGAGGGCGACGATCCAGCGGTCCAGGGGTACGGAGGTGCGGTCGCCGGAGGGCGACGCGGCGGCGAGGGCGACACCCAGTCCCGTCACCACGGCCGCCACCGCCACCCAGCCGGCGCGCGGAAGGCTGCCGTGCAGAATCAGGGTCGCGAGGATCAGGGCGAGCGGCAGCTCGAGCACGAACAGCGGCTGAACGATCGTCAGCGGCCCGGTCCCGAGCGCCACCGCCTGGCACAGGCCCGCGACGACGACGGCGAGCATGCCGAGCAGCCAGACGGGCCGGCGCAGCAGATCGAGCATGAGGCCGGCGCGCAGGCCCTCGGAGCGGGGCACGTCGAGGGCGGCCTTGCGCTGGAGCACGGTGGCGAACGCGTTGCTCAACGCCGCGCCGAGTGCGAACAGTACAGGGAGCAGGGTGTGCACGTGATCGGCCTCCGTAGGGTGCCGGGGTCGCGGTGGGGGTTTCCGTGGCCGTCGCCGTCGGTCGGCCCGCGGCGGGGCGGCCGGGGGACGGCTAGCGCATCAGCTCGGAGACCTTGACGAACCGGTAGCCGCGGCGGCGCAGTTCCGGGACGATCCTGCGGACGGCCTCCTCGGTGACGGGGGCGGCGCTCCGGGTGCAGTGCATGACGACGAGCGAGCCGGGTCGCACCCCGCCGAGCACCTGCTCGGCGACGGCGTCCGCGTCGGTGGCGAAGGCGTCACCGCTGACGACGTCCCACTGCACCGCGGTGACCCCGGCCGGCGCGAGGGCCCGTAGCGCCGCGTCGTCGTAACAGCCTCCGGGGAAACGGAAGTACGGCACGACGTTGCGGGCGCCGGCCTTCTCGAACGCGGCGAAGGCCCGCCGGACATCGGTGAGCATGTCCTTGGCGCCGATCTCGGGGAGGCCGTAGCACGGGGAGCTGAAGGCGTGGTGGCTGTAGGAGTGGTTCGCGATCTCGAACAAGGGGTCGGAGCCGATGGCCTTCGCCTGGGCGGGATACTCCTCGGCCCAGCGGCCCGTCATGAAGACCGTCGAGGGCACCTTCAAGGTGCGCAGGGCCTCGATCAGGGAAGGGTTGTCGAACCGTTCGCCGCGCTCGGCGCGCGGCCCCTGTCCGGCGGTCATGTCGGCGTCGAAGGTGAGCGCGACGGTCCTGTCCGCGGCGCTCTCGGCCGCCTTGGCGCGCATGAACACCGGGGTGTGGCCGCCGGGCCCGGGGGCCATCGTCGGAGCGGTGTCACGGGTGGCGGAGGGAGCAGGGCGCGGCGGCGACGACGTCGGTGCGGAGACCGGGGTGCCGGAAGCCCCGCAGCCGACGAGTACAGTGCCCGCGACCGTCAAAACCGTAAATTTGTGTACAGATCTGATCATTCACGAAAAGTAAGTGATCGGTGCCTCGGCATACGGTCACCAGGGCTCGGCGTCCCGGTGCGTCGTCCGGAGGCCGCCCGTTCGGTCCGGTCGGCCGGGCAGGTTCCGCGACCTGGATTGCACTGTGCAATCATGCGAGCGACTGTTGACCCGCGTGCTCTGGAGGAACGGCATGGCAGAGCAGCCCCTGACGGCCGGTGTGCTCGCCACGACCGCGGACGCGCTCGCCGTGCCGGACGACCGTGGCGGTGCCGTGTGGCGGCTGACGCCGGCGGCCCGGCAGCTGGACGCCAATCTTGTACGGCTCCCGCCCGGCACCCGGCGCCCCGGTCATGTCGAACCGGACCTCGACGTGCTGCTCTGCGTGGTCCACGGCAGCGGCGAACTCGTGACCCAGGGCGTGCGGCAGGAGCTTGGACCGGGATGTGTGGCCTGGCTGCCGCACGGCATGGAACGCTCCGTCGCGGCCGGGCCGGACGGCCTCGTCTACGTCACGGCGCACCGGCGCCGGCCGGGCCTGTCCATCGGCAACGTGACCGCGAACCGTGAGACGGCCGGCGGTGCCGGTACGGTCGCGGCCCGTGAGACACCCGGCGGAGAGCCTGCCTGCATGCTCGGCCGCATCTGCCCCGAGTGCGACCGTCCCGCGGACGACCCCGGCGCACGCTACTGCAGCCGGTGCGGCACCCGGCTGCCTTCATGAGCCGTACCTCCGGCACCTCCTGACGGCAAGTCAGGCGGCGATTTCGCGATCGCGATGAGTACAACTCACGCCTCATCCGTATCAACGGTCGGACGCGTCCCCCGGTCTGTCGTCGACAACCGGATTCCGTATCCCCGCAGGAGGCGGCGAGTTGAGTCACAGGCGAATACCCAAGCGAAAGGCCGTGCTTGCAGGAGCCGGGGCGGTGGGCATCGCCGCGGCCGCCGTGCTGCTGCCGCACGCCAACGCATCGCAGTCCGGCTCCGGTTCTGGGCCGGAGGCCGACCCGAGAACCCTGAGCGCCGCGGCCGCCCAGGACCTCGTGTCGGAACTGGGCCCCCAGCTCGGTGACGCGTATGCAGGTGCGTACTACGACGCGCAGAAGCAGCAGGTCGTCGTCAACGTCGTCGGTGACAGCAACAGTGTCATCGTCCAGGTCAACGAGGCCGGCGCCGTCGCGCGGCCCGTCGAGAACAGCATGGGGCAGCTGAAAGCGGCGGCGGACACCCTGGCCCGTAAGGCCGCGGTCCCGGGCACGGCCTGGGCCGTCGATCCCAGGACCAACCAGCTCCTGGTCACGGCCGACCGCACGGTCGCCGGCGACGGCTGGAACCGTCTGGAGTCGACCGTGAAGTCCCTCGGTTCCGGGATGGCCCGGATCCAGAGGTCCGCGGGCGAGTTCAAGCCCTTCCTCGAAGGGGGCGACGCCATCTTCGGAGGCGGCTCGCGCTGTTCCCTCGGCTTCAACGTGACCACGGGCGACGGGCAGCCCGGCTTCCTCACCGCAGGACACTGCGGCGTCGCAGACGACCAGTGGTCCGAGGAACCGAACGGCGCACCCATCGGTACGGTGCAGGCGGCGACGTTCCCCGGCGAGGGCGACTTCGCGCTCGTCACGTACGACGACCCCGCGACCGACGCTCCCGGCACGGTCGACCTCGGCAACGGTCAGACCCTCGACATCGTGGGCGCCGACGACGCGACGGTCGGCCAGGAAGTGTTCCGCATGGGCAGCACCACGGGCCTGAACAGCGGGCAGGTCACCGGCTTGAACGCCACCGTGAACTACCCGGAGGGCACGGTCACCGGCCTCATCCAGACGAACGTGTGCGCGGAGCCGGGTGACAGCGGCGGCGCCCTGTTCACCCGCGACGGTGCCGCGATCGGCCTGACCTCGGGCGGCAGCGGTGACTGCACGTCGGGCGGCGAGACGTTCTTCCAGCCGGTGACGACGGCGCTCGCGGCGGTCGGTGCGGAGATCACCACGGGCGACGGCGGCGGCGCGGCCGAGCAGGGCCAGAACGGCCAGGACGGTCAGGACCAGGGCGGCCAAGGCCAGGACCAGCAGCAGGACGGCCAGAACGGTCAGGATCAGAACGGTCAGGATCAGGACGGTCAGGATCAGGACGGTCAGGACCAGCAGGGCCAGGACCAGGACGGTCAGGACCAGCAGGGCCAGGACCAGGACGGTCAGGACCAGCAGGGCCAGGACCAGGACGGTCAGGACCAGGACGAGCAGCAGGACGCCCAGGACCAGCAGGGCCAGGACCAACAGCAGGGAGGCTTCGACGGCAACTGACCCGTAGTCACTGCCCGCCGGTGGTTCTCCCTCCCCCCGCCGGCGGGCCCTTCCCTCCAACCGGCCGGGGGCGGGCGGATCTCCGCCC
>NZ_JBSGZJ010000453.1:0-5777 GCF_053610925.1 Streptomyces sp. NPDC054847
GCCGGGGGCTCCGGTGGTGCGCGATACTGGGATTGAACCAGTGACCTCTTCCGTGTCAGGGAAGCGCTCTCCCGCTGAGCTAATCGCGCGGGGTGACCTGCGTTACCGCGTTGCGTACTGCCGATCGCATCCCTCGCCGAGGGCTGTGTGATCACTGCGTACTGTTTCCTGCGTGCGCGATACTGGGATTGAACCAGTGACCTCTTCCGTGTCAGGGAAGCGCTCTCCCGCTGAGCTAATCGCGCGCGGACCCTCGCGGGTCCAGTGGACGATACTGGGATTGAACCAGTGACCTCTTCCGTGTCAGGGAAGCGCTCTCCCGCTGAGCTAATCGTCCTTGGAGGTGGAGACGGGATTTGAACCCGTGTAGACGGCTTTGCAGGCCGTTGCCTCGCCTCTCGGCCACTCCACCCGGAGTGCAGGGGGTTCGGGAAGATCCCCCACTTTCTCGAGCGGACGACGAGATTCGAACTCGCGACCCTCACCTTGGCAAGGTGATGCTCTACCAACTGAGCCACGTCCGCTTGTCGGTTCCGTTCCGCTTGCGCGTCCCGGCGACGTGTTGAACTCTAGCGGATTCCTGGGCCAGTACAAAAACGCGTTTGTGCAGCTTGCCGCCATGTGTTCGCGTCGCAGCAGCTCACCGGCGGCTCACCGGTGACTCTTCGACGGCTCGGTGGCGGCTGATCGGCAGCTCGCCGCCGGCTCGTCCGCCCCTCGTCGTCGGCCGAGCAGCGGCTGTTCGGAAGCTCGTGCGGGACCCGGCGGGCCGGGCCGTCCGCACCCCGTCCTCGCCGGTCATACACTCACAGACGTGCACGACCTCGCTCCTCTGGCCCGCTTCGGCCCCCTCGTCGCCACCGGCCTCCGGGACGTCACAAGCGACCCCGCAGCCCTTGACTCCCGCGGCTTCTGGGCCGTCGCCGCCGACTTCGAGGGCCGTCTGACCTGCGCCCGCTTCGGCGATGTCCGCAGTGAACCGGTTCCCGAGCCCGTCCCGGGCCGCTGGCGGGGGCCGGCCGCCGAGGAGTGGACGTCATCCCTGGACCGGGCCGCCTACACCGCCGGCGTGCGGCGCATCCGCGAGCACATCGCGGCCGGCGAGGTCTACCAGGCCAATCTGTGCCGGGTGCTGTCGGCCCCGCTGCCCGACCCGGCCGCGGCCGATGTCGACGAGCTGACGGCGCTGCTGGCGCGGGGCAACCCGGCACCGTACGCAGGAACGATCCGCCTGCCCGCGCACGGCGTGGAGATCGCGACCGCGTCCCCCGAGCTGTATCTGAGCCGCGACGGACGCACCGTCGAGTCCGGCCCCATCAAGGGCACGGGCAGGACGGCGGACGATCTCCTCGAGAAGGACCACGCGGAGAACGTCATGATCGTCGATCTGGTCCGCAACGACCTGGGCCGGGTCTGCTCCACCGGCAGCGTCACCGTGCCCGCTCTCTGCGCGGTCGAGCCCCACCCCGGCCTCGTGCACCTGGTCTCCACCGTCCGCGGTGAGCTCGCCCCCGGAGCGGGCTGGGGCGAGCTGCTCGCGGCGACCTTCCCGCCGGGCTCGGTCACCGGCGCCCCCAAGTCCAGCGCGCTGAAGATCATCGACGCGCTGGAGACCGCCCCGCGCGGCCCGTACTGCGGCGGTGTCGGCTGGGTCGACGCCGACCGGCGCACCGCGCAGCTCGCCGTCGGCATACGGACCTTCTGGATCGACCGCGCGGCGAACGTCCTGCGGTTCGGCACCGGCGCCGGCATCACCTGGGGGTCCGACCCGGAACGGGAATGGGCGGAGACGGAACTGAAGGCATCGCGACTGCTGGCGGTAGCGTCGGGCGCGTACGCGGCAATCGGAAGGACAGCTCGATGAAGGTTTGGGTCAACGGCGCGCTCTCGGAGATCGAGGACGCCCGGGTGTCCGTGCTCGACCACGGGATGACCGTCGGCGACGGCGTCTTCGAGACCGTCAAGGCGGTCCACGGTCAGCCCTTCGCCCTCACCCGCCACCTGGAACGGCTGGCCCGCTCCGCCGACGGCCTCGGCCTGCCGGAACCCGATCTCGACGAGGTCCGGCACGCGTGCGCCGCCGTGCTGGCCGCGAACCCGATGCCGCTCGGACGGCTGCGCATCACCTACACCGGCGGACTGTCCCCGCTCGGCTCCGACCGGGGGACCGACGGTCCGACGCTGGTCGTGGCGCTCGGCGCGACCACGCGCCGCCCGGACACCACATCGGTGATCACCGTCCCCTGGACCCGCAACGAACGCGGCGCGCTGACCGGGCTGAAGACCACCTCGTACGCCGAGAACGTCATCGCTCTCGCCAGGGCGCACCAGCACGGCGCCTCCGAGGCCCTGTTCGCGAACACCGTCGGGCGGCTCTGCGAGGGCACCGGCTCGAACGTCTTCGTCGTACTCGACGGTGAACTGCACACCCCGCCCGTCTCCTCCGGGTGCCTCGCGGGCATCACCCGCGCCCTGACCGTCGAGTGGACGGGCGCCAAGGAGACGGACCTGCCCATGGACGTCCTCGACAGCGCCGAGGAGATCTTCCTGACCTCCACGCTCCGCGACGTCCAGTCGGTCGTACGCGTCGACGGCCGCGACGTCAGCGCCGTCCCGGGGCCCGTGACGACGAAGGCCATGCGCCTCTTCGAGGAGCGCGCGGCGGCCGACCCCGACCCTAAGTCCGTGTAGCCGGCCAGGGAGCCGGAGGAAAACCTGGTGTCGGAGGGTCGCGGGGCAGGTAGAAACTCCTCGATGACCACAACCCTGCGGCCCACGGGGCCGATCCAGTACGACGCCGACGGCGCCGCCTCCCGCGGCTACGACGTCTGCGTGAACGGCCGGCCGGTCGGGACGGTCGAACTCGCCACGGACACCGGCGGCGGCCGTCCGGTCGGCTCCATAAGGTCGCTGCACATCGACGAGGCCGACCGCAGACGGGGCCGCGGCACCGTCGCGGCCCTCGCCGCGGAGGAGGTGCTGCGCGGCTGGGACTGCACCGAGATCCGCGCGGCCGTCCCGGCCGACGCCGGCCCCGCCCTGCGTCTGGTCACCGCGCTCGGCTACACCGAACGCGGCCGCAACATGATCAAGGAGACGTCCCGGCCGCTGCCGACGCTGCCGGAAGGCGTCGAGGGCCGCCCGATGGACGAGGAAGAGTTCGGCCGCTGGCTGTGGCACGCCGTACGCCACTTCGCCCGGGACTGGGTCTCGCGCGGCGTGCCGGAGGAAGAGGCACTCGCCCGCTCCGAGGCCGTCCACGCCCGCCTGCTCCCGGAGGGCCGCGCGACCCCCGGCGCCCACGTCCACTCGCTGCTCGCCGAGGGCACCGTCGTGGGGCACGTCTGGGTGTCGGAGTGCGAGGTACGCCCCGGCGAGGACGGCGCGTACGTCTTCGACGTGGAGGTGGCGGAGGCCTATCGGGGCAGGGGCCACGGAAGGGCCCTGATGCTCCTCGCGGAGCGCATCGCCGGCGAGGCCGGCCGGCCGCTGATCGCCCTGCACGTCTTCGAGGGCAACCGTCCCGCGCTCGCGCTCTACGAGTCCCTCGGCTACCGCACCACGCACCGCAACTTCGTCAAGCGGCTCCTGTAGCCGGACCCGGCCGCATCACTGCCCGGCCAGGAGCCGGTCTGCGATCTCCTCGATACGCGCCCGCAGCCCTTCCTGGCTCTTGCCGCCGTCGAGCCGCTCGCCGCCGATGACGTACGTGGGCGTGCCGGTCACCCCGATCGCCTTGCCCTCGGCATGGTCGGCGTCGACGATCAGGATGTGCCGCCCGTCGATCAGCGCGGTGTCGAACTCCTCCACGTCCAGGCCCAGTTCGCCGGCGACCTCCAGGAGGAACGGCTCACCCTTGGCGGCCAGCTCCTCGGCGCGCGCCAGCACGGCCTCCGCGTACGGCCAGGCCTTGCCCTGTGCCGCGGCCTCCTCGGCGGCCTGCGAGGCGGCGAACGCGTGCTTGTGCTTGTCGAGGGGGAAGTGCCGCAGCCGCAGCTCGAGCCGGTCGCCGTAGCGGTCGCGAAGGGCCCGCAGGTCCTCCAGCGCGGTGCGGCAGTCGGTGCACTGGAGCTCGCACCACACGTCGAGGACGGCGGGGGAGCCGGTCGGGGAGTCACTCATGCGGCCAGTCTCCCAGCCCGGCGTCCCGTGCCCCAACCGGGACCTGGGGAGGAGAGCGTCCCGGAGATCTCCCCCAGATATGCCCACCCCCGCCTCGAACCGTGGCCCGGAACGGCCGGGGCGGTGCAGGATGGAGGGGACGCAACCGCTCAAGCCGCCAACGCCTGGAGGACCGGATGCTTGCCGAGACCATTTGTTCCGCGGTGTCCGCGGCGGGCCTGGGCATCGCCGCGATCACGGCGTACCGCAGGCGTTTCCTGTCCGCGGCGCGTATCGCGGCCTACTCGCTGGTGCCGCTCGGCCTCGTCCTCACCGGGGCGGTCGAGTGGGCGGTCGGCACGGCGTTCAGCCTGACCGCCTGGGTCGGCTTCGGCCTCCTCGGCGCCGCCTGGCTGCTCTTCCTGACGACCAGGGCCGTGGAGCGCCGGACGGGCGGGACCCGCAAGGAACGCAAGGCCGCCGCCGCGGCCGCCCGCCGCGAGGCCGCCGAGCCGGCCGCTTCCCGGCCCTCGCTCGGCCGGTCCGCTCCGGCGACCGGCCAGGCCGCGCCGGCGAAACCGAAGGCGTCCCGCGCGGACGACGACTTCAGCGACATCGAGGCGATCCTCAAGAAGCACGGCATCTGACCGACCGTCCTCGAGGCGTATCCACCGGGCGGGCCACCCGCCCACGGCCTTCCACGGCCGACGCCACCGCGCCCACCGCCTTCCGCGGCCGTCGGACCGGGCCACGGGATGTGATGAACCACCTTTGCCGCAGGGCGTGTTGGTCGATCATCGCCGCCCTGGCTGCGCCATGATCACCCCGAGATGCTCGATACCTCGCGGGGCCAGGCCCCCGTACCGACCCAGGAGCCGCGCGGATGCCTTTTCGCGCTCTCCCAGCCGCCCCTGATGATCTTCCTCGGGGTGATCGGCGTCCTGCTGCTGATGGCGGCCGTGCACGACCTCTTCTGGCTGTGAGGGACGCGGTGGGACACCACGGACACCGCGGTCCGCTCAGCCCGCGGCCTCCTTGCGGCGCGCCCGGTAGGCCGCGACATGCAGTCGGTTGCCGCATGTGCGGCTGTCGCAGTAGCGGCGCGACCGGTTGCGCGACAGGTCCACGAACGCGCGCCCGCAGTCCGGCGCCTCACAGCGCCGCAGCCGCTCCTGCTCGCCCGCGACGACGATGAACGCCAGCGCCATCCCGCAGTCCGCCGCGAGATGGTCGGCGACCGACGCACCCGGTGCGAAGTAGTGCACATGCCAGTCGTAGCCGTCGTGGTCGGTCAGCTGCGGGGTCGTGCCCGCGGCCGCGACCAGCCGGTTGATGACCTCCGCGGCCGTCTTGCTGTCCGGCGCGGCGAACACTTCCGCGAACAGCGTCCTGATCGCCTGCACCGCCTTGATGTCCCGCTGGGTCAGCTCCCCCACCCCGCTGACCTTGTGGCTGCGTACGAAGTCGTACAGCGCCGCCACGTCCGTCAGCCTGTCGTCCTGCCCGCTCTCCGGTGCGGTGTTCACCAGATCGACGACGGTGTCGAGGGCGATACGGGTGTCGTGGGGGATCAGCACGAATTCGCTCCCTGGCCGGATGCGGGCCGGTGCCCGCCGAATTGCGCTGACTCTAGCGGTTCGTGCCGAGAGCGCACCGGCGCCGTCGCCGCGGTGGAT
>NZ_JBSGZJ010000454.1:0-5771 GCF_053610925.1 Streptomyces sp. NPDC054847
GCCGTCAGGAGTGGAGGGCGTCCGTCCGGAGCGGTCACGCGGCGGGGGAGCGCTCCCGCGCAATAAGCGGAATGGCGCACGCCATTTTGGCTGCTCAGTGTCGATGGGGCGTGATCCCCGGGTGACGTGCCAGGGCGTCCGCGGCCCGCTCTTGCTCACTGCAACGTTTCAGTCCGGCCGTGGAAGCGTTGCAGTGGCTCCCGCACATCCCGGCCGCCCGCGCGCCCCGCATCCAGAGCCGGTGCGCAGCGCCCACCGGCGGCGCGCCCGGACGCCGCCCCAGGACGGCGGGCGCACCGCCGCAGCGGCGGAGGTGAGAGGCCGTCACTCCTTTATGCCTCAATCAATCCTGTTCGCCCAGCGCCCTTGGGTGTCCGGATCCCGACCGTCGCTGTGGATCCTCGGGTACGGGTGGCTGCCGGGTGCGGTGATGTGCGCACGGAGGCGACCACCGCCCTCGCGTACCGGGCGGGACGAACGCGCGGCCGCCCCCTCGTGCTCTTCGCCCGGGTGCTACGGGGCCGGGGGGCCGGGCCGCTGCCCGGTCCGTACCGCCGGCCCGGGTGCGGGCAGGACGGGGGCGCCCGCCCGGCGGTCCGGGACGTCCCCGCCGGAGGCCAGCAGCACCGGCCGCTTCGTGCTGTCGCGCGACGGCAGGAACGCGGCCAGCACCAGGCCGACGAGCACCGCAGCGGTGGCGATCAGGAACGCGATGCGGAACCCCTGCATGGAGGGCACCTCCACCGCGCCGTGGCGCACCGAGGTGTGGGCGAGCACCATGCCGATCACCGCGCTCGACACCGACGTACCGATCGAACGCATCAGCGTGTTCAGTCCGTTGGCCGCACCCGTCTCCGACGGGTCGACGGCACCCATGATGAGCGTGGGGAGCGAGGAGTAGGCCAGTCCTATGCCCGCGCCCACCACAACGGAGACGACGACCGTCTGCCACGCCGCGCTCATCATCCAGATTCCGGCGCCGTAACCGGCGGCGATGACCAGGAGGCCCAGCATCAGCGAGACCTTCGGGCCCCGCCGGGCGGAGATCCGCGCGTACAGGGGGGCCACGAACATCATGGTGACTCCCAGCGGGGCGACGCACAGGCCGGCCACGACCATCGACATCCCCAGACCGTGGCCCGTCGAGCGAGGCAGCTGCAGCAACTGGGGGAGCACCAGCGTGATGGCGTAGAACGCGACCCCCACCATGATCGAGGCGAGGTTGGTGAGCAGCACCTCACGCCTGGCCGTGGTCCGCAGGTCGACCAGCGGCGCGGGGCTGCGCAGCTCCCACACGCCCCACAGACCCAGCACGAGCACCGCCCCGCCGAACAGGCCGAGCGTCGTGGCGGACGCCCACCCCCAGTCGCCGCCCTTGGTGACGGGCAGCAGAAGGAGGACCAGACCGGCGGTCAGCCCCAGCGCCCCGAGCCGGTCGAAACGCCCCGGCGCGCGCAGCGGCGACTCCGGTACGACGAGCACGGTCAGCAGCATGGACAGAGCGCCCATGCCGGCCGCGGTGAAGAACAGGGCGTGCCAGTCGGCGTGCTGGGCGATCAGCGCCGCCGCGGGGAGCGCGAGGCCGCCGCCGACGCCGATCGAGGAGCTCATCAGGCCCATCGCGGAACCGAGCCGCCGCGGGGGCAGCAGGTCGCGCATGATGCCGATGCCCAGCGGTATCGCGCCCATGCCGAACCCCTGGAGCGCCCGTCCGACGATCATGACCACCAGATCGTCGGTGAAGCCGCAGAGCAGCGAGCCGGCCACCATCACCGCCAGGCTCGCCAGCAGCATCCGGCGCTTGCCGTACAGATCGCCGAGGCGGCCCATGATCGGCGTCGCCACCGCACCCGCCAGCAGCGTGGCCGTCAGCACCCAGGTCGCGTCGGCGGCCGAGGTGGTGAGCAGCGCCGGCAGGTCCTTGATCACCGGGACCAGCAGGGTCTGCATCACCGCGACCGCGATGCCCGCGAACGCCAGGACCGGCACGATCCCCCTGGTTCTCGGCTCCGGGTCGTCGAGGGAATCACCCAGGGGCTGGTCGGCTGTCGACTGCGGCATACCTGCGGCCTCCGGGCGGCGGTCGTGGCGGAGCGCCGGGGTCCGTCCCGGCGCTCCGTTCGCTGAACGACGGCGGGACAGGGTGCCCGCCGCCAAGTGTGTGCACAGTGAACCTTCTCACCGGTCCCGGTATTCCGTGCCTGAGGCTCCGATGTTCCGGCCGGCGGCACCGGGGTACCCGGCGTCGAGCATGGCCCCGTACGCCGGAAGGGGCATCCGGCCCAGGTCCGGTCGCACCCGCCGGGCCCCGGGGTCACGCTGGAGAAGGACCCGGCCGGGTCCGGGCGCCATGACGGCGGCGCGCCGGAGGCAGAGCGAAGAGCGTCCGGACCGCCCGCCGCCAGGCCGTCCCCGCCGCCGCGCGGACCGTCGGGTGCGCCGGCAGGGGGACGACGAGTGCCCGGCGGCGCGCCGGGAAGCAGGAGCAGCACGCACGGGGGACACGTCCCGACAGACAGGAACCACGGTGAACAGTGCACAGGAATCCGCGACATCCGTCGTGGTGACGCTCACTGGCTGCTCGCGGGAGGACGCCGACGCGGTCTTCCGGGCCCTGAGCAGGTCCTTCGAGTCGGACCGCGCGGCCGACGACACGCCCCAGTACGTCTCGGAGGGCCACGCGACCGTGTGGACCGCGACCTTCGACGTGGCCAGCACACGCAATCCCGCCGAGCCGGTCCGCCTCGCGGCACCCGTCACGGCCGAGCTCCAGGGCGGCTACTGGGCGGTGGACCAGATGCAGGTGGCGCTCGCCGCCGCCTTCGACCTGGTGGAGCAGGGCATGGCGGCCGGCGACCAGGAGAAGGACGTCCAGCTGCTCCTCAACAGCGGCGTCCACCAGGAAGAGATCTGACAGCGGCGTCCCGCCGCACGAGACCTTGAGGAGGAGGCCTTCATGCCCATCGCCACGGTCAACCCCGCGACCGGCGAGACACTCGAGACGTTCGACGCGCTGGGCCCCGAGGAGATCGAGCGCAGGCTCGACCTCGCCCGCGCCGCCTTCGGCCGGTACCGCACCCGGTCCTTCGGCGAGCGTGCCGCCCTGCTCAACCGGGCCGCGGACCTGCTGGAGGGGGAACAGCACGACATCGCCCGGGTGATGACCACGGAGATGGGCAAGCCGATCGGGGCCGCCCGCGCGGAGGCGGCCAAGTGTGCCAAGGCCATGCGGTGGTACGCGGCACGCGCGGAGGAACTGCTGGCCGACGAGCACCCGGCGGCCGGTGACGTCGAGGACTCCGGAGCCGTCAGGGCCACCGTCCGCTACCGGCCGCTCGGCGTCGTCCTCGCGGTCATGCCGTGGAACTTCCCGCTCTGGCAGGTCGTCCGCTTCGCCGCCCCCGCCCTGATGGCGGGCAACGTCGGACTGCTCAAGCACGCGTCCAACGTGCCCCGGACCGCGCTGTACCTGGAGGACCTCTTCACCCGCGCCGGATTCCCGGAAGGATGCTTCCAGACGCTGCTCGTCGGCTCCGACGCGATCGAGTCAGTCCTGCGGGACAGCCGCGTGGCGGCGGCGACGCTGACCGGCAGCGAGGGCGCCGGCCGGGCCGTCGCCTCCGTCGCCGGCGACGAGGTCAAGAAGACGGTGCTGGAACTCGGCGGCAGCGACGCGTACATCGTCATGCCGTCGGCCGACCTCGGCCGCGCCGTCGGCACCGCCGTCACGGCCCGCGTCCAGAACAACGGCCAGTCCTGCATCGCCGCCAAGCGCTTCATCGTGCACGCGGACGTGTACGACGAGTTCTGCGACCGCTTCACGGCCGCCATGAAGGACCTCACCGTCGGCGACCCCATGGACGAGTCCACCGACGTCGGGCCGCTGGCGAGCGAGCGGGGCCGCGCCGATCTGGAGGAACTCGTCGACGACGCCGTGAGCCACGGAGCCACGGCACGCTGCGGAGGCCGCCGTCCGTCCCACCTCGACCGCGGCTGGTACTACGAGCCCACCGTCCTGACCGAGGTGTCCGACCGGATGCGCATCCACCGGGAGGAAGCGTTCGGACCGGTGGCCTCCGTCTACCGGGTGGCCGACGCGAACGAGGCGCTGGCCGTCGCCAACGACAGCCCCTTCGGACTCAGTTCCAACGCCTGGACGCGCGACGAGTCGGAGGTGGAGCTCTTCTCCCGGGACCTCGAGGCGGGCGGCGTGTTCTTCAACGGCATGACCGCCTCCCACCCGGCGCTGCCGTTCGGCGGCGTCAAACGGTCCGGCTACGGACGCGAGCTGTCCGGGCACGGCATCCGGGAGTTCTGCAACGTCACGACCCTGTGGCACGGCGAGGAGACGGAGAAGTAGACCATGGTGCAGTTCGGGTACACGATGATGACCGAGCAGGCCGGACCGCGTGAACTGGTCGGCCATGTGGTCGGCGCGGAGGAGGCCGGATTCGACTTCTCCGTCATCTCCGACCACTACTTTCCCTGGCTGGCCTCGCAGGGCCACGCCCCGTACGCCTGGAGCGTCCTGGGAGCCGCGGCCCAGGCCACCTCGCGGATCCCGCTGATGACGTACGTGACGTGCCCGACCACCCGCTACCACCCGGCCGTCGTGGCACAGAAGGCCGCGACGGTGCAACTGCTGTCCGAGGGACGCTTCCGCCTCGGACTGGGCTCCGGTGAGAACCTCAACGAGCATGTCGTGGGCGGCGACTGGCCCGCCGCGCACGTACGCCTGGAGAAGCTGGAGGAGGCGGCCGGGATCATCCGCCGACTCCTCGACGGCGAGCATGTCACCCACCACGGCGCCCATTTCGACGTCGTCGACGCCAAGCTGTGGGACGTACCCGCCGAGCGTGTGCCGATCGGTGTCGCCGTCTCCGGCGACAAGTCCTGCGCCGTCGCCGGCCGGACCGCTGACCTGGTCATCGCCACCGAGCCGAAGAAGGAGCTCCTCGACGCCTTCGACCGCCACGGCGGCACGGGCAGGCCCCGCGTCGGCCAGCTGCCCGTCTGCTACGACACCGACCGGGACGCCGCGGTGAAACGGGCGCACGACCAGTTCCGCTGGGCCGTCGGCGGCTGGCGGGTCAACGCGGAACTCCCCGGCCCCAAGTCCTTCGAGCAGGCCACCGAACTGGTCACGGAGGACGACGTCGCACAGACCGTCCCGTGCGGCGACGACGTCGGCGCCTTCGTCGACGCGGTCCGCGCGTACGTCGACGCGGGCTTCACGGAGGTCGCCCTCGTCCAGGTCGGCGGCGACCAGCAGGAGCCGTTCCTCGAATGGGCGCGGAGCACACTGCTGCCCGCGCTGCGCGAACTGTGAGGGTGACGCCGTATGAACGATTCCGCACACACCGGGTCGCACACCCCCTCCGACGAGGAAGTGGCGATGCGACTCGTACCCGTCTGGCTGGCGGAGGCCACCCGTAACGACGCCGGCGCCGCGGAACGGGCCGTGGGTGAATGGGAGCGGCGCGCCCTGTCCGCGGAGTCCGCGCGCGAACTGGCCGACTGGGTCACCGCCCGGGTCACCGACACGGCCTTCAACACGGACAAGGGCCCCGCTCCGGACGCCCCCGCACGGGTCAGCGTCGCCGACAAGGCGGCCGTCCACCGGTGGCTCGCCGCCCACGGGCACCACGTGTGACCCGGGTGGTCGCAGTTTTCCGAACGGTGGACGGCCCCGTGCCTCGAGGCACGGGGCCGTCCGCGTGCCGGCGCGGACGCTCCGGTCAGACGTTGGGGACCTTGAGCTTGTCCCAGCT
>NZ_JBSGZJ010000455.1:0-5755 GCF_053610925.1 Streptomyces sp. NPDC054847
CCTATGCCCCGGCGCCGGGGGGCCTCGGCGGGCTCGTCCGTGCCCCGGGCGGGCGCGCGCTCGGGCGACGCCTCGCCGGGCCGGTCCGGGACGCGGTCGTGGGCGTCGTACGCGTACTGCGCCGGTACCCGAGGCGCGGGGTCGTCGGCGAGGGGGGCGTGCATGTGGTGCGTCCGGGAGGAGTCGCCGTACGCCGGGGCGGCGGCCGCGCGGCACGCACCGCCGGCGTGGCCGTGTGCGGGTGCCACCGTGGGGTCGGGGCGGTACGGCCGGGCGGCCCGGCCGCCGTCGGGTGCCCGGTGGGACCGGTCGGTGCCGGCCGGCGGCGTGTCGTCCGGTGACCCGGCCGACGCCCATGACGGCACCGGCCGTGTCCCGTGGAGGAAGGGGCCGGTGCTCCCCGCCTCGTATGCGCCCGCGGAGCCGCCCGGACCCGGCGCGGGCCTGCCGTCGACGGAGGCGGACGACGGACCCGGGACGCGGAGGTGGCCCTCGCCGTCCGGCGCGGTGGGAAGCGCGGGAGCAGGCGCGCCGGGGGAGAGGCGCAGGGTGGACTCGCCCAGTCGGAGCAGCGCACCGGACGGCAGACGCACGGGCCGGGCGTGCACGGGTGCTCCGTCGACCGTGGTGCCGTTCGTGGAGCCGAGGTCGGTCACGGTGACCCGGCCGTCGTCCGCGAGCGTCACCGCGCAGTGCAGCCGGGAGACGTCGGGGTCGTCCAGCGGTACGTCGGCGTCGGCCGAGCGGCCGATGCTGATCCGGCCGCCGTGCAGCAGATGGACCCCTCCGGCGTCGGGCCCGGCCACGACGTGCAGCTGTGCCGACACCTCGCCCTCGTGCGTCTCGTCCTCGGCCGGCGTCTGGAGGGACAGCACCGCGCCGTCGACCAGCGGCGGTTCGCCGAGGGTACGGCGCTGCGGGTCCAGGCGTTCCTGTCCCGCGTAGAGGACGACGGTGCCGGAGACGTCGGGGCCGGAGACGGCGGCGGCGAGACCGGAGGCCACGGCGGCGAGCGCGGTACCCGCCGGCGCGGTCACGATCACGTCGCAGGGGCGCGCGGCGGGCGCGGACTGTCCGCCGCGCGGCGCGAGAACAGTCAGCCGGATCTGCATCGCCGTCAGCCATCCCTTCTGCGCGGGGTGCCCGGCAGGGAAGCCGCCCGGATCGCCCCCACCCGGCAGGTCGGCACGCGCCGGAGGCTCCCTCCCCACGGCTCCGTGCTGGAGGCATCCTCGCATCCGCCACCGACAACACGCCCGCCGCCCACCCATAAGTGATCTTGACCGGTCGGCCCGGGTGACAATTCCGGACGGAAAAGCACGTGGTGGTATCCCGTAAAGGTCATCTTGAGGAACTACGGACGGAGGGGATCGTGATGTTCAGTGCGCGCGGACCCGGCAACCATCCGTACGATGCCCGCGTCTGTCCATCGAACAGGGGCGACCGGACGGACACCCCCTAAAGTGGGTCGGACAACCCGGTGGGCCGAAAATCATCCGGCGGACCGGGACCCATGTGAGGATCACGATCAGCAGGGAGCGCATGACGTGCGGCCGGTAGGCAGCAAGTACCTGCTCGAGGAGCCGCTCGGGCGCGGCGCCACGGGCACCGTCTGGCGAGCCCGTCAGAGGGAGACCGCGGGCGCCGAGGCGGCCGTCGCGGGCCAGCCCGGCGAAACCGTCGCGATCAAGGTCCTCAAGGAGGAGCTGGCGAACGACGCGGACGTGGTGATGCGTTTCCTCCGGGAGCGCTCCGTCCTGCTCCGCCTCACCCACCCGAACATCGTCCGGACCCGGGACCTCGTCGTCGAGGGCGATCTCCTCGCCCTCGTCATGGACCTGATCGACGGCCCGGACCTGCACCGGTACCTGCGCGACAACGGCCCGCTCAGCCCGGTCGCCGCCTCGCTGATGACCGCCCAGATCGCGGACGCGCTCGCCTCCAGCCACGCCGACGGCGTCGTCCACCGCGACCTGAAGCCGGCGAACGTGCTCCTCAAGACGGACGCCGACGGTCAGATGCACCCGATGCTGACCGACTTCGGCATCGCACGCCTCGCGGACTCCCCGGGCCTGACCAGGACGCACGAGTTCGTCGGCACCCCCGCGTACGTCGCGCCGGAGTCGGCGGAGGGCCGCCCGCAGACCTCGGCCGTCGACATCTACGGCGCGGGCATCCTGCTGTACGAGCTGGTCACCGGACGCCCTCCGTTCGCCGGGGGCACGGCGCTCGAGGTGCTGCACCGCCACCTCAGCGAGGAGCCGCGCCGCCCCTCGACCCTTCCTGAGCCGCTGTGGACGGTCATAGAGCGCTGCCTGCGCAAGGAGCCCTCGGAGCGGCCCAGCGCCGAGAACCTCGCCCGCGGTCTGCGTACCGTCGCGGCCGGCATCGGTGTGCACGCGAACGCCGCCCAGGTCGACGCCGCCCTCGGTGTCGCCGCGCTCCTCGCGCCGGACCCCGCGCCGGCGCCGGTGCCGCAGACCCCCGGTGCCGCCGACCCGACGCAGGTCCTGCCGAACACCGGCGGCGGCAGCAGCGCCTACGACCCCTCCGCGGCGACCAGCGTCATGCCGCAGACCGGGCAGCCCGGTGGCACGGCCGACCCGACCGCCGTGATGCCGCCCGTTCCGCCGGGGCAGCCCGGACCGGAGGAGCCGCACCCATGGCAGTCCCAGCTGCGCGCGGCCCGGGACCGCAACGAGCAGACGCAGGTCCAGTACCTCGACCCCAGCCAGGACCCCCTGCGCCGGCGCCCGCAGCGCCAGGCCCCGCAGCAGCCCCCGCAGAACCGTCAGCAGCGGCCTCAGCAGCAGTACGCGCCGGCGCCGCAGCAGCGTCCGCAGCATCAGCCGCAGCGTCAGCAGTACGCACCGCCGCCCCAGCAGCAGCAGTACGCACCTCCGCAGCAGCCGCCGGCCCAGCGCCCGCCCCGCCAGCCGCGGCAGCGCGCCAACCCGATGCGCATCCCCGGGCTCGGCTGTCTCAAGGGCTGCCTGTTCACGGTGCTGCTGTTCGTCGTGGCCGGCTGGCTGATCTGGGAGCTCACCCCGCTCCAGGACTGGGTCGCGGAGGGCAAGAGCTACTGGGACGCGATCGGCGACGGCATTTCGACGGTCACGGACTGGATCTCGAAGCTCGGCGAGGCGAAGGACACCGCCGACCAGATCGGTAACCAGCAGTAACTCTGTCGTTTTGTCGACTTCTGCGGGCTTATTTATCCCGCAGAAGTGGAGGTTGGTGTCATCCGGGGCACACAGGTCCCCGATGCCCGCGTACGTTGTGGGGCAACGCCAGCCGCTGAGGGAGCAGTCTTGGCACGGAATATCGGCAGCCGGTACACGGCCCACCAGATCCTGGGGCGGGGCAGCGCCGGCACGGTGTGGCTCGGCGAAGGACCCGAGGGGCCTGTCGCCATCAAGCTTCTTCGCGAGGACCTCGCGTCCGACCAGGAGCTGGTCGGACGCTTCGTCCAGGAGCGCACCGCCCTGCTCGGGCTCGACCATCCCAGGGTCGTCGGTGTCCGCGACCTCGTCGTCGACGGCAACGACCTGGCGCTGGTCATGCAGCTCGTGCGCGGCACCGACCTGCGGACCCGTCTGGACCGTGAGCGCCGTCTCGCGCCGGAGGCCGCCGTCGCGATCATCGCGGACGTCGCCGACGGCCTGGCGGCGGCCCACGCCGCGGGCATCGTGCACCGGGACGTCAAGCCGGAGAACATCCTGCTCGACATGGAGGGTCCGCTCGGGCCCGCCGGCTCGCACCCCGCACTGCTCACCGACTTCGGCGTCGCCAAGCTGATCGACACACCGCGCCGCACCAAGGCCCAGCGGCCCACCGGAAGCGGTGCGCCGAACCCCTCGGGCATCATCGGCACCCCCGACTACATCGCCCCCGAGATCGTCGAGGGTCTGCCGCCCCGCGCTGCCGTCGACATCTACGCCCTCGCCACGGTCCTCTACGAGGTCCTGGCCGGCTTCACCCCGTTCGGCGGCGGGCACCCCGGTGCCGTCCTGCGCCGTCACGTCACAGAGACGGTGGTGCCCCTGCCCGGCATCCCCGACGAGCTGTGGCAGCTCATCGTCCAGTGCCTGGCCAAGGCGCCCGCCTCCCGGCTGCGCGCCTCCGAGGTGGCGGCCCGGCTGCACGACCTGCTGCCGACTCTGAAGGGCATGCCGCCCCTGGACGTCGACGAGCCGGACGCGGAACCGGCCGCCGAGCCCTATGAGGACGCCCTGCCGCCCACTCCCGGGGAACCGCGCCGCCGTGGCGCCGTCCCGCTCGTCCCCGGCGCGGCCCCGGCCGACTCCAACCGTGACACCCACACCTCGATGCGGGTCCCCGCGCCGGACGAGTTGGCGGGCGGCGCGCACGGCACGGCGAGGGCCCCGCGTTCGCCCGGCCAGCGCCGGCCCGGGTCCGCCCGCAACAGGTCGACCGCGGTGCGCAGGCGCCGGATCACTCTGGGTGTCGCCGCACTCGCCGTCGTCGCGGCGGTCGGTATCGGCGGCTGGCTGGCCGTGAGCGACGACGACGGCCAGGTGCCGCCCCCGGATTTCCAGCAGTCGGCGCCCTCGGACCCCTAGGGCTCCGGGGCCAGCACGGGTCCGGCCGCTCAGCCGTTACGCTGGACCCGTGGCAGTCGTCGATGTATCCGAAGAGCTGAAGTCCCTTTCCTCGACCATGGGGTCGATCGAGGCCGTTCTGGACCTCGACAGGATGAGGGCAGACATCGCCGTGCTCGAGGAGCAGGCGGCGGCACCGTCCCTGTGGGACGACCCCGAGGCGGCGCAGAAGATCACCAGCAAGCTTTCCCACCTTCAGGCCGAGGTCCGCAAGACGGAGGCACTCCGCGGCCGGATCGACGACCTCGAGATCCTCTTCGAGCTCGCGGAGGCCGAGGACGACCCGGACGCGCGGGCCGAGGCCGAGGCCGAGCTGGAGTCGGTGCGCAAGGCGCTGGACGAGATGGAGGTCCGCACCCTCCTGTCCGGCGAGTACGACGAGCGCGAGGCGCTGGTCAACATCCGCGCCGAGGCCGGCGGTGTCGACGCGGCGGACTTCGCCGAGCAGCTCCAGCGCATGTACCTCCGCTGGGCCGAGCGGCACAACTACGGCACCGAGGTGTACGAGACGTCGTACGCGGAGGAGGCCGGCATCAAGTCGACCACCTTCGTCGTCAAGGCGCCCTACGCGTACGGCACGCTCTCCGTCGAGCAGGGCACGCACCGGCTGGTGCGTATCTCGCCCTTCGACAACCAGGGCCGCCGTCAGACGTCCTTCGCGGGCGTCGAGGTGCTGCCGGTCGTCGAGAAGACCGATCACATCGAGATCGACGAGTCCGAGCTGCGCGTCGACGTCTACCGCGCGTCGGGCCCCGGCGGCCAGGGCGTCAACACCACCGACTCCGCGGTGCGGCTGACGCACATCCCGACCGGCATCGTGGTGTCCTGCCAGAACGAGCGCTCGCAGATCCAGAACAAGGCGAGCGCGATGAACGTCCTCCAGGCGAAGCTGCTCGAGCGCCGCCGCCAGGAGGAGCAGGCCAGGATGGACGCCCTCAAGGGCGACGGCGGCAACTCCTGGGGCAACCAGATGCGTTCGTACGTGCTGCACCCGTACCAGATGGTCAAGGACCTGCGCACCGACTTCGAAGTGGGCAATCCCCAGTCGGTACTTGACGGTGAGATCGACGGATTCCTCGAAGCCGGAATTCGCTGGCGCAAGCAGAGCGAGAAGTAGCCTCCGCGCTACGGAG
>NZ_JBSGZJ010000456.1:0-5747 GCF_053610925.1 Streptomyces sp. NPDC054847
GCTCCGGGCGGTTCTGTCAGACGCCGGCCGGTCCCGGCTCCGGTTCCGGGTCGGGAACGGGTTGCGGGCCGGGCCCCGGCGGCTGCGGGATCGGATCCGGCGGCGGCACCGGCGGCGGGCTCGGAGTGGGCACAGGACCCGGCATCGGACCCGGGTCCGGCGGCGGCCCGGGGTCGGGCGTGGGCACCGGGGGTGCGGGGACGGGGTTCGGGTGCGTCATGCCGGCCTCCCGGGGGACGTCATGGATCTTCCGGTTCCGCGGGAGCGATCCGCGTGAGGGATCGTTTCGTTCCGCGGTCCCGTACCGCGTTCCCGTTCCGGCGCGATCCAGTCACGCTGAGGCGTCCGCGGGTCGGGCGCCGGCCGCGGCGGCGGCCGCGCGGAAGCCCGTCCCGGGGCTGGAGAGGACGGGCACCGCGCTGCTCGTGCGGCCGGCGGCGCCCGCCATCGAGGCCTGGGCGAGCACGATGACGTCGGCGTCGCGCACATCGTCGAGGACCCCGGCCACGGCGTCCAGGTAGCCGTCGTGGTCCCCCGCCTCGAAACGCTCCCATGCGCCCTCGACGAGCCGCGTGCTCAGGTCGATGTCGCGCCCGGCGGCTTCTTCCCTGATGAGGGCGTCCGTCGGTGCCAGGGTGCTGCGCACCGCCGCGACCACGACGATCCGCCGGTGCCGGGCCGCGGCGGCGGCCATCGGGCGGTCCACCCGGAGCACCGGGACGCCGAGGCGTGGCGCGCACGCCTCCGCGACCTGGCCGATCGTCGAGCAGGTGCACAGCACCGCGGTGGCGCCTTCGGCGACCGCCCCGGCGAGGACCGCGTCCACCGCGGCGGCGACGGCCTGCGGGCCTTCGGCCATCGCGCGGGTGAGCAGGTCGGCGTGGACGAGGTGCCGTAGTGCCAGGGACGGGTGGTCGCTGTCCCTCAGCGCGTCGAAGACGGGTATGTGGACGGGGGATGTGTGCAGCAGCGCCAGCATGATCGCGATGCTAGCGCCGTCACACGCCGCCGCTGACCACGGTGGACGGCCTCAGCCGGGCACGACCGGGTCCGACGGGGTCCCCTCCGGCTCGAACGAGGCCAGCATCTGCTCGAGCGCGGCCTGGTCCGGCCCGACGAAGGGGTCCGCGCCCGGGGCCCGGGAGATGGTGTCGATCACCGCGGTGCGATGCCCACGGCCGGGGGCAGAGGTGTGCTGAGGACCGCCTCCGGCGCCATCTCGCGCAGCGGCTGGACGCCGGCCAGGTACTTGGCGGTGTCGACGTTGTGGATCCACGGACTGTCCACGGTGGCCCAGAGCAGCTGCCCGTCGCGCAGCTCGTCGTCCGTGGCGTCGCCGGCATGGTCGGAGGTCGCCAGCTCCGCGGTCTCCGAAACCCCCGCTGCACAGGGGCGGCGCCGCGGTCCTGCGCGGCGAAGCCCGCAGGAGGCGCCGCGGTCACCGCACGCCCCACGCTGCACGCGTGCCCACCGCCGGGCCGGAACACTTCTGCTCCCAGTCTGCTCCCCGGCGGCAGGCTCCGCCCGCGCGCCCTCAGAGGGCGGAAGCCGCCTGGGGACTGCGCGAGGTGTCGCTGCCGGGGACCGGCTCGGAGGCGTCGGAGCCCAGCGCCACGATCCGGTTGTCCGCGTCGACGTGCACGACGCTGGGCACCAGAGTGCGGGCCTCCGCGTCCTCGACCTGGGCATAGCTGATGAGGATCACCAGGTCTCCGGGGTGCACCAGGTGCGCGGCGGCACCGTTGATCCCGATCACACCGGAGCCGCGCTGCCCCTCGATGACGTAGGTCTCCAGGCGCGCGCCGTTGGTGATGTCGACGATGTGGACCAGCTCGCCCGGCAGCAGGTCGGCGGCGTCCATGAGATCGCGGTCGACGGTCACGGACCCGACGTAGTGCAGGTCGGCCTGGGTGACGGTGGCGCGGTGGATCTTGGACTTGAACATTGTACGCATCATCGAGGCACTCCTGGATCTAGGCTCCCTGCCTGCGTTTTTGCAGGTCAAGGGCGGTTTCCTTACCTTATAACGCGTCGCATGTCCGGGCAGCAGTCCCCAGGTTTTCGAGGACTGATGCTGACCACTTGCCGACGCTCCTGACGTGCCGTCAGGCGGTTGCAGCAGAGCTTCGCCCACCCTCCTGGACCCCACCGCGACGACTGCACAAGCCTACGCAGCACCCTCCGAACGGCGTCCGTGATCACCGTCACTCTGGCGGTCGGCAGCGAGGGTGGTCGACCGGGAGCCGGGCTGCGAACCGCCATGGGCCGGCCGACCCGCGCCGTCGTCTGCCGCCCCCGGCGGCGGGCGGACCGGATCGCACGGGCGGCCCCGTCGGCGGTTCAGCGCTCCGGGCCGAACGACAGCATGCGGGACTGAGACCTGGCGTCATCGCCGTACACGACGGACGGCGTGATGACGATCCGGTCGTTCGTCCAGGCCACGCGGCCGGCGAGCATTCCCGCTTCCGTGGCACGGGCCGATGCGGGGTGCCGCAGCACTTGCCGCTTCGTGTCCGCGCCGCCCTTGCCGAGCCGGACGATCCCGCCCGGGCGGCTCGGCGAGGCCGCCTCGTAGACGAGCGCACCCGACTCACCGCCCTCCGCGCGCAGGGGATGGAGGGCAGTGTCCTCGGACTTCACGCCCCAGACCAGCTTGCCCGTGCCCAGGTCGTACGCACCGACCCTGTCGGTGCCTCCCAGGAAGACAGTGTCGTCGCCGACAGCGGCACCGCCGCAGTTCTGGAGGTTTTCGTCCGAGCTTCCCTCACCGGCGCAGTACGTGAAACCCTTGGGCCTGGCATCGACGGTGGTCCGCGGCCTTCCACCCGGGCCCAGTGCAACCACCCGCCAGTTGTCGGTGCGTTCCTCGGCGTGAAACGTGGTGATGACGACCGGGTCGGCGGAGAGCACCTTGCCCACCTGCCAGCCCTGCGCCGTCCGGTGGCGCCAGAGGACCGTGCCCGTGCGCGGGTCGATCTCGCGGAGCTGGCTGTAGCTCTTGCCGCGGTCGACGTCGATCGCGCAGTCGGACTTCACCAGGAGCCGGGGACCGCCCGCCACATCGTCGGGATGGCATCTGCCGGGGTTCTCCATGGGGATGTCGTAGAGCTTGGTGCCGTCGCCGACCCTGTAGGTGGCGGCTCTCATGCCCTGGACGACTGCGAGGACGTCGCCGCTGATGGCGGTGTTCACGGTGATCGTGTCGTCCAGGGGACCGGTCTCGGTCAGCTCCTTGTGCCAGCCCGCTTTCCCGGTCCGGAGGTCGATCATCTGAAGCTGGTTGCACCGGTTGCCGTGGACCGCCTGGCTGCTCTTGTACGCCAGGACGACCTTGCCGTCGGGAGTCGGGTTGACCGGTGTCTCGCAGACCGGGGCGGGCAGGGGCACGCTCCATACCTCGGCGCCGTCCGAGAGCCGGTGGGCGGAGACCTTCCTGTACACGGCCTGGACGACCGTGTCGCCGACGATCCACAGGTCGTGGAACTCGATACTGCGCCGGGGCACGTCGGTCGGGTCGTTGACGATCCACGCCGTCGCGTCCCCCGGTGCGCGGTGTGCGTTGATCTCCTGCGACGTCGGCATCCGCCGGGTCCCGGGTGTCCTGACCGCGGGCGTGGGGTCGGCGGAGGGCTCCCCGGAGGCACGGGGCTCCTGCTCCGCCACCGGCGGCCGCGGGTCTGCCGGTCGGCCGTCGTTGACGGCGTACAGCCCTCCGCCCGCCGCGAGGAGGAGGAACACGAGGGCCGTGGCGATGCCCGGCCCCTTGCCGAAACGTCTGCGCCGGCCCGGCGGTCCCTGTGTGCCGCCCTCGGGGGCGTATGGGTTGTCTGCGACCGGCTGCTGCTGCATGCGGGGCCGGTACCAAGGCTGGTGCGGGTGCCGCATGGTCAGGTCGCCACGCGTTCGCCGGACGGTTCGGCGATCACGATCCGGATGTGCGACGGGGCGTACTTGCGCGCCTTGCGGACCATCTTCGCCAGATCCAACTTCGTGCCCGGAACGGCGACATGGATGTGCGCCGGCATGGCTGGGTGCCGGGCCGGCCCGGGCACACCCGTCGGCAGCGACGCGCCGGGGCGCAGCCTCCCACCGATCAGCGCGTCCCCGCTGTCCGGCGGTCTGGCGACGACGAACTCGGTGAGGTCGGGCCACGGCAGCAGCACCTCGCCGAACCGGGCACCGGCCGCGTCGAACTGGAATGCCGTACGCCGCTTTTCGAACCAGGAGATGATGAAGGGCGCTGCCGCGACGATGAGCACGCCGCCCTTCATGTCGAGTGCCCAGCCGAGCAGTACGGCGAGTGCGACGACGCCCGCGATAGATCCCCACAGGGCCGCCTGGTCCTGAATGGAGAACGGGTGGGCGATCCGGTAGCGCTCCCATCGTCCACCGCGGCGGGTGGGCCCGGCGCCGGGCGCACGGTTGACGTGTGACATTGCGAAACAACCTCTCTCGATGACGTGTCTGCGGCAGCGGCGGACCCGGGTCGCACCGTCGTGTGCGGCAGACCACTCGTCCTCCGGTTCGGCGGCGGCCGAAGCAACCAGGCAGACTCTCCCGTGAGGCGCTGCAAAGCCGATGAAATTCTCCTGAACCGAGGATTCGATCGGTTGCGCAGGCACGGGGCACGCGAAGGACACGGGGGCTGGGCAATGGGCGTGCAGGCGAAGGAGCCGGACCGGAACGCGGTCGATACGGGCGGGGAACTGCGGATCGATCTTCTCGGGCCGGTACGGGCACGCCGTGGCGACGCCTCGCTCACCCTTGGCCCGGTACGGCGGCAGGCGGTACTCGCCGTCCTCATTCTGCGTGCGCCATCCTTGGTGACGTATGGACAGCTCCTTGCCGACGTATGGGGATCCGATCCCCCTGCGACGGGCCACCGGGTGCTGCCGAGCTACGTCTACTCGCTGCGCAAGGTGCTCGACGTGGCCGCCGCCGGTCCCGGCCGGTCGGTCATCGACAGCGGGCGCGGCGGCTACCGGTTCGTGCCCGGCGGAGCACGGACCGACCTCGCGGACCTCGCCGAGGAGGCCTCCCGTGCCCGGCGCGCGAAGGACTCCGGCGACCTCGGTGCCGCACTGGAGCACGGCAGCCGGGCACTGGAACTGTTCCGCAGCGAACCGCTGACCGGTCTGCCGGGGCCATTCGCCGATGGTGAGCGCCAACGCCTCGCCCGGCAGCGGCGCATGCTGCACCAGGACCGGGCGGAGTGTCTGATGGCGATCGGCCGCTGGGCGGAGGCCCTGGACGAACTCATGGCCGCGCCCCTGGACCAGCCGTACGACGAGGTCCTCGCTGCGCTGCGGATGCGTGCGCTGTACGGGAGCGGCCGACAGGCCGAGGCCCTTGCCGTCCACCGGGAGATGCGCCGTCGTCTCCTCGACGAGCTGGGTGTGGAGCCTGGCGAGGAACTGCGGGCCGTGCACCAAGCCGTCCTGCGCCGGGACGACCGCCTGCTGCTCGGCGCGGTGGCGGAGCGTCAGGCGGCCACCGTCACCGCTTCCGGGGGCACGCGGACCGAGGAGCCACGGCCCGGGAGTCGTCCCGCCCCCGGGTCCGACCGCCCCGGAGTCCCCTGGCCCCGCCGAAACGAACTGCCCGGCGACACCGCCTGCCTGGCGGGCCGCGAGAGGGAACTCGCCCTGCTCACCGCCCCCGTACCCGCCGGCGCCGTGTCCGTGGTCGCGGTCGACGGCACGGCGGGGGTCGGCAAGTCGGCGCTGGTGGTGCGCGCCGCCTGGGCG
>NZ_JBSGZJ010000457.1:0-5683 GCF_053610925.1 Streptomyces sp. NPDC054847
GCCACCGCACCGTCCCCGGCCGCCGTGGACGAACCTCCTCGGCCGCCGGGACGTGAGCTGGGGCACACCTGCCGTATCGTTGAGGCGATCGCGCGACAGATCGGCAGGGCATTGCGCAGGGAACGGGCAGGAGGCGGCTGGTGACCGTCGACGACACCACTTCCGGCGCGGGCGCGCAGCCGCCGTCGGACGGCTCTTCCGGCGCGTCCGCCTCGTCATCGGGGTCCTCGGGATCCGGGTCCGGGTCCTCCGGGTCGGTGCACCCGAAGCCCCACCACGAGGTCGACCACACGGCGGAGCCGTCGGACGACCCGCTGGCCATACGGCTGGAACAGCTGATCCTCGGCGCCGAGCGCCGCTACACCGCCTTCCAGGCGGCCCGCACCGCCGGCGTCTCCATGGAGCTCGCCGCCCGCTTCTGGCGGGCCATGGGCTTCGCCGACATCGGACAGGCCAAGGCCCTCACCGAGGCGGACGTGCTGGCCCTTCGCCGGCTCGCCGGCCTGGTCGAGGCCGGCCTGCTCAGCGAACCCATGGCGGTCCAGGTCGCCCGCTCCACCGGCCAGACCACCGCGCGGCTGGCCGACTGGCAGATCGACTCCTTCCTCGAAGGGCTCACCGAGCCGCCCGAGCCCGGCATGACCCGCACCGAAGTGACCTATCCGCTGGTCGAGCTGCTGCTGCCCGAACTCGAGGAATTCCTCGTCTACGTGTGGCGACGGCAGCTGGCGGCGGCGACCGGCCGTGTCGTGCAGGCCGCGGACGACGAGGAGATGGTCGACCGCCGTCTCGCCGTCGGCTTCGCCGACCTGGTCGGTTTCACGCGGCTGACCCGCCGCCTGGAGGAGGAGGAACTCGGCGAGCTCGTCGAATCCTTCGAGACCACGTGCGCGGACCTGGTCGCCGCCCACAGCGGCCGGCTCATCAAGACCCTCGGCGACGAGGTGCTGTACGCCGCGGACGACGCCGGCACGGCCGCCGAGATCGCCCTGCGGCTCATCGAGACGATGACGGACGACGAGTCGATGCCGGCGCTGCGGGTCGGCATCGCCTTCGGCACGGTCACCACACGCATGGGTGACGTCTTCGGCACGACGGTGAATCTGGCGAGCCGGCTGACGTCGATAGCTCCGAAGGACGCCGTACTGGTCGACGGGGCGTTCGCGGAGGAAGTGATCAGGACGGGGGACGCGCCGGCCTCGGAGGCGGAGGCGGCGGAGGAAGCGGTCAAGGCGGAGAAGGAGGGGCGCGAGGTCCCCACGTACCGCTTCGCGCTCCAGCCGATGTGGCAGCGGCCGGTGCGAGGTCTCGGCGTGGTGGAGCCGTGGCTCCTCTCGCGTCGCCCGTCCTGACGCCGCGGTCGCGTCGTCTCCGGTCGGCTTTCCCCACCCCGCCCTTTCCCGTAACCGGGTCAGGCCCCGGACCCCGCACCGCGCTCCGCGCGGCGTTTCGGGGGCCCTGCCCCCGCACCCCCGCGCCTCGATCGCCGGCGGGGCTTGAAATGCCCCAGCAGGCGGGCTGGTTTCGTGGAGCGATGTCCAGCCCGCCCGGACCCCGCGCATCAATCGCCGGCGAGGCTTGCAAGGCTCCCGCCGGGAGGCTGACTCGCGAAGCGATGTCCAGCCAGGCCCGGGCCCCCGCGGTCGATCGCCGGCGGGGCTTGAAATGCCCCAGCAGGCGGGCTGGTTTCGCGACGCGAAGTCAAGCCCGCCCAGGGGCACCTTCCGCGGGCCGCCAGGCGTAGGGGGTGGAGCCCCGTGACAGCGCGCGGAGCGAGGGCCGGGGCCGCGGGGACGCCCTCACGCGGCGGAGCGGCGGATCCGTACAGCGGGACGGGGGGTTCCGCGGCGACCAGGGCGCAGAGGGCGGGTGTGGTGCGGGTTCCGGGTGGAGCCCGGCTGGGGGAGGGGCGGGGTGGGGAAAGGGCCCCGCGGAGCGGAGGCGGGCCTATGATCCCGGTGAACCATCGTTAACCGGGAGGGTGCCCCATGTCCGAGTCCGAGCAGCGGTTCGGCGAGTTCGTCGTCGTGCGCAGGCATGAGCAGGGCCACGTCGCCGAGCTCGTCCTCGACCGCCCCAAGGCCATGAACGCGGTCTCCACCGAGATGGCCCGTTCCATCGGTGAAGCCTGTGACGCGCTCGCGGCGGACCGGGACGTGCGGGTGACCGTGGTCTCGTCGAGCAGTGAGCGCGCCTTCTGCGTGGGCGCCGACCTGAAGGAGCGCAACTCCTTCTCCGACGCCGAGTTGGTGCGGCAGCGGCCCACCGCCCGGCGCGCGTACACCGGTGTGCTGGAGCTCCCGATGCCGACCGTCGCGGCCGTGCACGGCTTCGCGCTCGGCGGTGGCTTCGAGCTGGCGCTGTCCTGCGATGTGATCGTCGCCGACGCGACCGCGGTCGTGGGGCTCCCCGAGGTATCCGTGGGTGTCATCCCCGGCGGTGGCGGTACGCAGCTGCTGCCCCGCAGGGTGGGGGCCGCCCGCGCCGCCGAGCTCGTCTTCACGGCGCGGCGCGTGGAGGCGGCGGAGGCGCGGGAGTTGGGGCTCGTCGACGTCCTCGCCGAGGACGCCCGCCCCGAGGCGCTCGCGCTCGCCGCCCGTATCGCGGTGAACTCCCCGGTCGGGCTGCGCAACGCGAAGAAGGCCATGCGGCTCGGGCAGGGGCTCGATCTGCGCGCCGGGCTCGAGGTCGAGGACGCGGCGTGGCGGGCCACCGCGTTCTCAGGGGACCGTGCGGAGGGCGTCGCGGCCTTCAACGAGAAGCGGAAGCCGCAGTGGCCGGGGGAGTGAGCGGGGGACCGGTTTCGCGGCCGGTCCACTTCCCGGGTCAGCAGATCTGATCAAATCGGTGGAAACCTCCCTAAGCTGGGTGGATGGCGGTGGATGGGCGGTTGCGAGCCGTGGTGGCGCTGGCGCAGGCGATGGCCGCGGCGACGACCCCGCGCGAGTCCTGGCGGGCGGCGGCCCTCGGCGCCTGCGGTGCGCTCTCCGGGTCGTTCGCCGCCCTGTCCGTGTGGGAGCGCGAGCGCGGGCGGCTGAGGGTGCTCGTGAACGCGGGTGAACGCGCGCCGGACGAGGAGGAGTTCCCGGAGTCCGAGACCTATCCGGTGAACCGTTTCCCCGAGATCACCGAGTTTCTGCACGAACGCTGGGCGGGCGGGGGGAAACCGGACGCTTGGGTGGAGACCGCCCAGGGTCCCGCGACGCCCGGGCACGGCTACTGCCACCAGAGGGTGGCGGCGCTGCGCCGGCGCGGCCGGGGCTGCTGCGTCGTCGCGCCGATCGTGCTGCACGGCAGGGCATGGGGCGAGCTGTACGTGGCCAGGCCGGAAGCGGCGCCCTTGTTCGACAGGGAGGACGCCGATTTCGCGACCGTCCTGGCGTCGGTCGTGGCCGCGGGCATCGCGCAGACCGAGCGGCTGGAGGAGGTCCGCAGGCTCGCGTTCACCGATCCGCTCACGGGCCTCGCCAATCGTCGCGCCGTCGACACCCGGCTCGACGAGGCGCTCGAGCGGCACCGGGCGGACGGTTCCGTGGTCAGCCTGGTGGTGTGCGACGTCAACGGGCTCAAGCAGGTGAACGACACCCAGGGGCACGCGGTCGGCGACCGGCTGCTGGAACGGTTCGGCTCCGTCCTGTCCCTGTGCGGGGCGATGCTGCCGGGAACTCTGGCGGCCCGGCTCGGCGGGGACGAGTTCTGCCTGGTCACGCTGGGCCCGAGCGCCGACGAGGTGGTCGGCGTCTCCGAGGATCTGTGCGTACGGGCGAAGGAACTGGAGCTCGGCGAGGGCGTCGCGTGCGGCGTCGCGTCGACCGGTGACCCGATCGGGGAGGTGCCGTCGGCCCGGCGGCTCTTCCGGCTGGCGGACGCGGCGCAGTACCGGGCCAAGGCCGCGCGCTCCCCGAAGCCGGTGGTGGCCGGACGGGACGGCACGGTGATGCGGCTGGCGGACTCCCCGCCCCGGTCGGCGCAGGACCGACGTCGCTTCCGGGACGCCCGCCCGGAAGCGGAGGAGGACGAGCCGTGGAGCGAGCCCTGACGGCCGCGCGCCGTGACCAGCTTGTAAGGGGCCGGACCGCGTACCGGTGGTGACAGGTTTGGATTCAATCCGTACGCTGCTGAATATGGATATGCAAACAGTCGTGGTGGGGACGTCCGGTACCACCGCCGATGACGTCATCGCCGTGGCCCGCCACGGCGCCCGGATCGAGCTCTCCGCCGAGGCCGTCGCCGCCCTCGCCGCGGCCCGCGGGATCGTGGACGCGCTGGCCGCCAAGCCCGAGCCCGTCTACGGCGTCTCCACCGGATTCGGCGCCCTCGCCACCCGTCACATCAGCCCCGAGCTCCGTGCCCAGTTGCAGCGCAACATCGTGCGCTCCCACGCCGCGGGCATGGGCCCGCGCGTCGAGCGTGAGGTCGTGCGCGCGCTGATGTTCCTGCGCCTGAAGACCGTGTGCTCCGGCCGCACCGGCGTCCGCCCCGAGGTGGCGCAGACGATGGCCGACGTGCTGAACGCCGGCATCACGCCCGTCGTCCACGAGTACGGCTCCCTCGGCTGCTCCGGCGACCTCGCGCCGCTGTCCCACTGCGCCCTGGCCCTCATGGGCGAAGGCGACGCGGAGGGCCCCGACGGCTCCGTGCGCCCCGCGGGCGAGCTGCTCGCGGAACACGGCATCGCGCCCGTCGAGCTCCGCGAGAAGGAGGGCCTCGCCCTCCTCAACGGCACCGACGGCATGCTCGGCATGCTCGTCATGGCGCTCGCCGACCTCGACCGCCTCTACAAGTCGGCCGACATCACCGCCGCCCTGACGCTCGAGGCGCTGCTCGGCACCGAGAAGGTCCTCGCCCCCGAGCTGCACGCCATCCGCCCCCACCCGGGCCAGGGCGCCGCCGCCGCCAACATGCTCGCCGTCCTCGAGGGCTCCGGCCTCACCGGCCACTTCCAGGAGGAAGAAGCGCCCCGCGTCCAGGACGCGTACTCGGTGCGCTGCGCCCCGCAGGTCGCCGGCGCCGGCCGGGACACCATGGCCCACGCTCGCCTGGTCGCCGACCGCGAGCTCGCCTCCGCCGTCGACAACCCGGTCGTGCTCCCCGACGGCCGCGTCGAGTCCAACGGAAACTTCCACGGCGCGCCCGTCGCCTACGTCCTGGACTTCCTCGCCATCGCCGCCGCCGACCTCGGCTCCATCGCGGAGCGCCGCACCGACCGGCTCCTCGACAAGAACCGCAGCCACGGGCTGCCGCCGTTCCTCGCCGACGACGCCGGGGTCGACTCGGGCCTGATGATCGCCCAGTACACGCAGGCAGCGCTGGTCAGCGAGCTCAAGCGGCTCGCCGTCCCCGCCTCCGCCGACTCCATCCCGTCCTCCGCCATGCAGGAGGACCACGTCTCCATGGGCTGGTCGGCCGCCCGCAAGCTGCGCACCGCCGTGGACAACCTGACCCGCGTCATCGCCGTCGAGCTGTATGCGGCGACCCGCGCCATAGAGCTGCGCCGCCACCTCACCCCGGCCCCGGCCTCGCGCGCCGCCATCGAGGCGCTGCGTGCGGCGGGCGTCGAGGGCCCCGGCCCGGACCGGTTCCTCGCTCCGGACCTGGCCGCGGCGGACACGTTCGTACGGGACGGACAGCTCGTCGCCGCCGTGGAGAAGGTGACCGGGCCGCTCGCCTGACCCCACGCGAC
>NZ_JBSGZJ010000458.1:0-5670 GCF_053610925.1 Streptomyces sp. NPDC054847
GCCCTGGTGAGGGTGGACGCGCCCCCGTGGCGCGTTCGCGGCATGGTCGGCGGCGGGCGGGTCTACGCCTCGCGCTCCGCGGCCTGCTTTCGGGCCTCCTCGGCCCGTTCCTCCGCCTCCATCTCCGCGAAGACGTCGATGGGCGGCGGGGCCTTCGCCAGGAAGACCCAGGTCAGATACACCGCCAACAGGAACGGCGGGATCTTCAGCGCGACCAGGACCCAGCCGAGCTGGGTCGTGTCGGCCCACCAGTACAGCGGGAAGAGGATCGCGCACTTGGCGAGGAGGATCAGTCCCCATGCCCAGCTGGCCTTGGCGTACGCCTTCTTGCGGCCGGGGTTGCGGGTGCGCCAGGAGAGGTTCTCCTTGAAGACCGGCCCGAGCATCAGGCCGATCAGCGGGACGCCGGCCAGCGTGGTCACGATGTAGGCCAGTGCCAGGCCGAGCGTGTAGAGCATGCCCGGCAGGTAGAAGTCCTTCGCGTTGCCGGTCATCATCGCGAACACGACGCCGAAGGCCACGCCGAAGACGCCGCTGAAGGCGTGCTTGACGGTGTCCTTGCGGATCAGCCGGACGGCGACGAGCACCAGGGCGACGGCGAGTGCCGCGATCGCCGAGAGGTGCAGGTCCTTGTTGACCGTGTAGATCGAGACGAAGAGCAGGCCCGGCAGGACCGTCTCCACCATGCCGCGCACGCCGCCGAAGGCCTCGAACAGCGCGGCCTCCGTCACGGTCTTCACATCCGCGTCGGTGTCCTGCTGGTCGTTGGTCGTAGGGGTCGGCTTGTCGACAGACGCCACCGGCTACTCCTGTCCGAGTGGTCGGAGTTCGTATTTGGGATTGAACAGCACCCGGCGGCCCTGGCTCATCGAGACCCGGCCGGAGGCGATCAGCCTGCGGCCCGGCTCTATGCCGACGATCGAACGGCGGCCGAGCCAGACCACGTCCAGCGGGGCCGTGCCGTCGAAGAGCTCCGCCTCCAGCGCGGGCACGCCGGCCACCGGACGCAGGGTGACCGTGCGCAACGTACCAGCGACCCTGACGATCTGACGGTCGCCGCAGTCGCAGATCCGGGTGCACCCCGATGCCTGTGCGTCCTCCTGGAGCTCCTCGGACTCGAGGTCCTGCTGTGAGCTGGAGAGCCGGCCGAGCATGCGCCGGAAGCGGCCGGCCGGTCTGGCCGCCGTCTCGTCCTTCGCCGCCTTGGCGGAACGGGGTACAGCACTCATGCAGAAAGCCTACCGGCCCGCACCAGGACCGGATCAACGTTCGAAGCGGTATCCCATGCCGGGCTCGGTGACGAAGTGCCTGGGATGCGAGGGATCGGCCTCCAGCTTGCGGCGCAGCTGGGCCATGTAGACGCGCAGGTAGTTCGTCTCGGTGCCGTAGGAGGGGCCCCAGACCTCCTGGAGCAGCTGCTTCTGGCTCACGAGGCGCCCGGTGTTGCGCACCAGGACCTCGAGGAGATGCCATTCGGTGGGCGTGAGGCGTACGTCACGGCCGTCCCTGTGCACCTTCTTCGCCGCCAGGTCGACGGTGAAGCCTTCCGTCTCGACGGTGGTCACGTCGTCCTCGCCGCCGACGGGCTCCGCCCTGCGTACAGCGGCGCGCAGCCGGGCGAGGAGTTCGTCCATGCCGAAGGGCTTGGTGACGTAGTCGTCGGCCCCGGCGTCGAGCGCCTGGACCTTCTCGTCGGAGGAGTGACGCGCGGACAGGACGAGGATCGGGACGCGGGTCCAGCCGCGCAGCCCCTTGATCACTTCGACGCCGTCCATGTCGGGCAGCCCCAGGTCGAGGACGACGACGTCGGGGTGGTGTGCCGCTGCCGTCTCGAGGGCGCCGGCGCCGTCGGAGGCCGCGTCCACCTCGTACTTGCGTGCCTTCAGGTTGATCACGAGCGCGCGTACTATCTGCGGCTCGTCGTCGACCACGAGCACCCTGGTCATGTGCTGCCCGCCTTTCCGCCCCTGTGGGCTGCTGTCTCTGCCGGTCGCCGGGTACGGGCCCGCGGTCATGGCGCGGCCTCGGCCGGGATGCCTGCCGCGGTCGCGCCGTGGCCGGACACGGCCGTGAGGGTGAGGACCATGGTCATGCCGCCACCGGGCGTGTCCTCCGCGGTCAGCGTGCCGCCCATCGCCTCCATGAACCCGCGGGCGACGGCGAGTCCGAGGCCGACGCCCGCACCACGCGGGGCGTCACCGTAGCGCTGGAACGGTTCGAAGATCCGCTCCTTCGCGTCGTCGGGCACGCCCGCGCCGCGGTCGGCGACCCTCAGCTCGACCCGGCGCCCCAGGGAGCTGGCGGCGACCGTGACGGGGACGGTGTCGGGGCTGTACTTGACGGCGTTCTCGACGATGTTGGCCACGGCCCGCTCGAGCAGTCCCCGGTCCACGGCCACCATCGGCAGCGACTCGGGGATGTCCAGCTCGACGCTGTCCGCGGGGACCCCGACGAGCGCCAGGGGGATCACCTCGTCGAGCGACGTCTCGCGGATGAGCGGGGTGACGGTCCCGGTCTGGAGCCGGGACATGTCGAGCAGATTGCCCACCAGGTGGTCGAGGCGGTCGGCGCCCTCCTCGATCCCGGCCAGCAGCTCCGCCTCGTCCTCCGCGGACCAGGCGACGTCGTCGGACCGCAGCGAGGTCACCGCCGCCTTGATGCCGGCCAGCGGGGTACGCAGGTCGTGGCTGACGGCGGCGAGCAGCGCCGTGCGTATCCGGTTGCCCTCGGCGAGCTCCCTCGCCTGTTCCGCCTCCCCCACGAGCCGCTGCCGGTCCACGACGACGGCCGCCTGTGTGGCGAAGGCGGCCAGCACGCGCCGGTCCTCCGCGGGCAGCACCCGGCCGGAGAGCGCCATGGCCATGCGGTCACCGACCGGCATGTCCACGTCCGCGTCGTCGGGGCGGGTCGCCGGGCGGGGGCCGACGCTCGCCGTGCAGGTCCACGGGTCGACGTCGCTCTCGCGCTCGAGCAGGGCGACGGACTCCATGGCGAACGTCTCCCGTACCCGTTCCAGGAGGGCGTCCAGGGCGGTGTCGCCGCGCAGGACGCTGCCGGCGAGGAACGAGAGGATCTCGGACTCGGCCTTCAGCCGGGCCGCCTGGTGGGTGCGGCGTGCGGCGAGGTCCACCACGGAGGCCACCGCCACGCCGACCGCGAAAAAGATCACGATGGCGACGAGGTTCCGCGGCTCGGCGATGTCGAGGGTGTGGGTGGGCGAGGTGAAGAAGTAGTTCAGCGCCAGCGACCCCACGGCGGCGGAGGCCAGCGCCGGCAGCAGCCCGCCGAGCAGGGCCGCGATCACGGTCAGGAAGAGGAAGAGCAGGACGTTGTTGGCGAGACCCGGCCCGTTCTCGAGGCTGGTGAGCAGCACGGTGAGCAGGGCCGGGCCGGCCACGCCGACCAGCCAGCCGCCGACGATCCGGGAGCGGCCGAGCCGGGTCCCCCGGGGGCCCGGCAGACCCCTGCCCTTGCCCGCCTCGTCGTGGGTGACGATGTGGACGTCGAGGTCGGGGCCGGAGTCGCGGGCGACGGTGGCGCCGACGCCCGGCCCGAACAGGTACTGCCAGGCCTTGCGGCGGCTGGAGCCCAGGACGATCTGAGTGGCGTTGACGCCGCGTGCGAACTCGAGCAGCGCGGAGGGCACGTCGTCACCGATGACATGGTGGAAGGTGCCGCCGACGTCTTCGACGAGGGTGCGCTGTACAGCGAGCTCCTTGGGCGATGCGGACGTCAGTCCGTCGCTGCGGGCGATGTAAACGGCGAGGACCTCGCCGCCCGCTCCCTTCTCCGCGAGCCGGGCCGCGCGCCGGATGAGGGTGCCGCCCTCGGGTCCGCCGGTGAGACCGACGACGATGCGTTCGCGGGCCTGCCAGGTGGAGCGGATGTTGTGCTCGCCGCGGTACTGCTGGAGGTACTCGTCGACCCGGTCGGCGAGCCACAGCAGGGCCAGTTCCCGCAGCGCCGTGAGGTTGCCGGGGCGGAAGTAGTTCGACAGGGCCGCGTCGACCTCGTCCGGCTGGTAGATGTTGCCGTGGGCCATCCGGCGGCGCAGGGCCTGGGGAGCCATGTCGACGAGTTCGATCTGCTCCGCCCTGCGGACCACCTCGTCGGGGACGGTCTCCCGCTGCCGCACACCGGTGATCGTCTCGACGACGTCGCCGAGCGACTCCAGGTGCTGGATGTTGACGGTCGATATGACATCCGTCCCGGCCGCGAGGAGCTCCTCCACGTCCTGCCAGCGCTTGCTGTTGCGTGAGCCGGGGACGTTGGTGTGGGCGAGTTCGTCGACGAGGGCGACCGCGGGGCGGCGTTCGAGTACGGCGTCGATGTCCATCTCGGTGAGGACGACGCCCCGATGGGTGATCCTCCGGCGCTCGATCTGCGTGAGGCCGTCCAGCAGACGCGCGGTACGGGGGCGGTCGTGCGTCTCGACGAGCGCCACGACGCAGTCGGTACCGCGTTCCGCACGGCGGTGCGCCTCGGACAGCATCGCGTACGTCTTGCCGACGCCCGGTGCCGCGCCCAGGTAGATCCGTAGCTTGCCGCGTCCCATGGCCTCATTGTCTTTCGAACACTGCGTTGCGCAGCGTCGACCTTACGTCGAAAGAAAGGGGCGAACCGGACGGTCCGGGACCACGGGGTGCGTATTGACGCGATTCTGATACGGCGCCGTGGCAGCTCCCCGGCGTCCCGGGGGCGCCGCAGGGCGCGGCCGTCGGGTCTTCCCGGGCCCCCGCCCCAGGTCCGTGCGGCCCCCTCGTCGGGGCGCGGGACAGCCCGGCGGGACGGGCTCGTTCTCGGGGCCGGCCGGGCGCCGACCGGCCGGGTCAGGCCTCGACGATCTCGCCGTCGGCCAGTTCCAGTACCCGGTCGGCGAGGCCCAGGAGCTGAGGGTCGTGCGTGGCGACGAGGGCTGTCACGTTCTCGCTGCGGACCACCGCGCGCAGCAGTTCCATCACGGCCAGTCCCGTCTCCGCGTCGAGCTGTCCGGTCGGCTCGTCCGCGATGAGCAGCTTGGGCCGGTTGGCGAGCGCGCGGGCGATGGCGACACGCTGCTGCTGTCCGCCGGACAGCTCGCCCGGGCGCTGCGCGGCATGGTCGGCGAGGCCCACCAGGGCGAGCAGGAGCGCGACGCGCTCCTCCCGCTCACGCGGGTCCGCCTTGCGCAGCCGCATCGGCACACCGACGTTCTCCGCCGCGCTCAGGATCGGGATCAGCCCGAACGACTGGAAGATGAAGCCGATCCGGTCGCGCCTGAGCTCCAGCAGGCCGTTCTCGCCGAGTTCGGAGAGGTCGGTGCCGTCGACGGTGATCCGCCCCTGGTCCGGGGTGTCGAGACCGCCGACCAGATTGAGCAGCGTGGTCTTGCCGGAGCCCGACCGGCCTTTGAGGGCGACCAGTTCGCCCCGGGGGATCTCGAAGGACACTCCGCGCAGCGCGTGGACGGCCGCGGCTCCCGTGCCGTACGAACGGTGCAGGTTCTCGATCCGCACCATGGGCCGCGACGCGTCGTCGACGACGGCCGTGCCCGACTGTGCGCTGCTGCTCTCGGTCATCCGGATGTCCCCCCGTGCCTGATCGTGTCCGGCACAGTATGTGCAGGGGCCATGCGCACGGGCAACGGTCGCGCGGAAACCCGTGCGAGAGACGTGCGGAACGGTCCGTGGG
>NZ_JBSGZJ010000459.1:0-5651 GCF_053610925.1 Streptomyces sp. NPDC054847
GAGCAGGACCGTGCGCTGCCGCCGGACACCAGCACCAGCGCTCCGACCGCCAGCGCGGTGTCGGAAGCGCCTTCGGAGTCGGCCTCCGCGAGCGCGTCGGCCTCCGCCTCGTCCTCCCCGTCGGCCTCGGCCTCGCCGTCCGCCTCGGCGTCCGCGTCGCCGTCGCCGTCGAGGTCCGCGCCCCGTACGAGCCCGAGCACCGGTGACGGGCCGGCCAGTCCGTCCGCCCCGGCGTCGACGGCCAAGGAGACGGGCACGGTGTCGGAGGAGCCGTCCGGAAAGCCGGCCGGGGGGACGCTGCGCCGCGGCGACAGCGGTGCGGCGGTGGTCGACCTCCAGAAGCGGCTGAGGCAGCTGTGGCTGTACCCGTACGACGACGCGGACGGCCGCTTCGACGAGGACGTGGAGCAGGCCGTGAAGGTCTACCAGTGGGACCGCGGCATCCAGGGCGACCCGCTGGGCGTCTACGGCCCGCACACGCGTCGGGCGCTGGAGGCCGAGACACGGTCGTCGTGAAACGGATTGGCTTTACCCCGCCCCGTTTTGTATCGTGAAGGAACAAAGTGGCTTCGCCCGTATTCCCTGACCGGCGGGCGAGGCCGCTTGTTTTCCTTCCGCCGCGCTCTGGAGTCCGTATGACGACCGTCCTGACCGCCCGCGCCCTCCTGCTGGACATGGACGGCACCATCGTCAATTCGGACGCGGTGGTGGAGCGGGTCTGGCGGGCCTGGGCGATCGAACACGGGCTGGACGCCGAGGAGGCGCTGAAGACCGTCCACGGGCGCCAGGGCTACGCCACGATGGCCGTCCTGCTGCCCGACCGCCCCATGGAGCAGAACCACGCCGACAACCGCGTGCTGCTCGCCCAGGAGACCGCCGACACCGACGGCGTCGTCCCGGTCGCCGGCGCGCCGGCCTTCATGGCCGCGGTCGCCGCCCTGCCGCACGCCCTGGTCACCTCGGCCGACCTCGCGCTGGCCACGGCCCGGATGAAGGCGGCCGGGCTGCCGATGCCGCAGGTCCGTGTGACGGCCGAGTGCGTCGGCGCCAGCAAGCCGGACCCGGAAGGCTTCCTGAAGGGCGCGGCCGAGCTGGGCTTCGCCCCTGAGGACTGCGTGGCGTTCGAGGACTCGGAGGCCGGCATCACGGCGGCCCGCGCCGCGGGCATGCGGGTCGTCGGTGTGGGTCCCCGCGCCGCGGCGATGAAGCCCGACATCCATGTGCCGGACCTCACCCGCCTCACGATCACCGCGCACGACGACGGCACGATCGGGCTGCGCGCCGCCTGATCCGCGGCTCAGCCCGTGATCGCCTCGAAGAGGCTGAAGCCGGCGAGGGCCAGCATCAGGCACGCGGCGACCTTGGTGATCAGCTTCAGCGGCACGTAGCGCATCAGCGTCCGGCCGCCCAGGATGCCGATGGCGGCGACGGCCCACAGCGCCAGCACGGCGCCGATGCCGACCGAGACGGGGTTGTCGTAACGGGCGGCGAGGTTGGCCGTCATGATCTGGGTGAGGTCCCCGAACTCGGCGACGAGGATGAGCATGAAGCCCGCGCCCGAGACCTTCCAGAACGACTGGTCGGCGGGCGCCTTGACGGTCTCCCCCTCGTCGTCGCCCTTCTTCAGCAGCAGCATCAGCGCGCCCGCGAGGAAGAGGACACCCACCACCGCCTGCACCAGCCGGTGCGGCAGCAGGGTCAGCACGCTGCCCGCGGCGATGGCGAGCGCGACATGGACGGCGAAGGCCGCCGCGACACCGGCGAAGACGTACGAGGCGCGGTAGCGGGTGCCCAGCATGAGACCGGCCAGGGCGGTCTTGTCGGGCAGTTCGGCGAGGAAGACGACGCCGAACGTGATCGCCATGACGGTGAAGCTGATCACGGATGAATCCTCAATCGGTAGGCGCGGCGCGGCCCTGCCGAGAGTGACCTGAGGCGTTTCAGGGGTCGCTTCGGCACGGCAGCGCCATGGATGGACACATGGGCACTGCGGCCGAAGGTCTCGCTGGCGACCGCCGCTGGCGGGCCGCCTCCGGGCGCCGGCCGGGCACGAGGCCCAGCAGTATGTCGACGGTCCGGCGAAGAGCTACTCCCCTTCTGCGCTGAACAGAGTACGCGAGGACCCCCGACGAACGCGAAGCGCCGCCGTGCGTTCCCGCGGCCGGGCCGCTCCGGAAGCTCCCGGGCGGGTCCGGGTCAGGACCCGGCGTCCGGGCCCCGTGTGCTGTCCCGGTGCAGGCGTCCCCTTGCCACCAGTTCCACCACCAGGGCCACCGCGACCGCCTGGACCGCCATCAGGGCGACCAGTACGAAGAGCTGCACCGCGCCCGCCTCCACGGGGGAGGCGCCGCCCAGCAGCATGCCGACGAAGGCACCGGGCAGTGTGACGAGGCCCACGGTCCTGGTCTGGTCGAGGCCGGGGAGCAGCGCGTCGGACGCGGGCTCGCGGGCGACCTGGAGGCGGGCGTCGCGGTCGGCCAGGCCGAGGGCGAGTCCGGCCTCGACCTCACCGCGGCGCTGCTCGAGCTCGTCCAGCGCCCGCCGGCCGCCGACCGCCGTCACGCTCAGGGCGCCGCCGATGAGGATGCCGGTCACGGGGATCAGCGTGATGCCCTTCACCGGCACCAGTCCGGTGAGGAGCAGCGCGGCCACGACGGGGAGCACTCCCGCGGCGATCGGCAGACCGGCCCACCACCAGGTGCCGTTGGCGGTGATGCGCCGGCCGGCGGTACGGACGGCGACGGCGTACATCAGCACGAGGAAGGCGAGCAGCAGGGGGACGGAGCGGACGACCCAGCCGATCGCCAGTGACACGACGGCGAGTTGGACCGCCGCGCGCACGCCCGCGACGGCGATGTCGCGGGAACGCCCGAGGTGGGCGACGGCCGCGACGGTCGCCGCGGCGACCAGCAGGACGGCCAGTACGGCCCCGAGGGTGAGGTTGACCGGCAGCAGCACGCCGCAACATTACGACGCCACAAGGATCATGTCGGCGCGTCAGAACCCTTGATGTGACGTGCCCATGTCGCCACCCTGTTACCTGGCGCCCATCCCCGAGAAACCTGGCGCCGCGAACATGGCCACGCCCGAACGGCCAAGTTCCCCCCACCTCGAAGGAGTTCGCATGTCAGGTGTCTACGCGCGTCGCAGCCGCGGCGTCCGCCGCGCAGCCGTGCTCGCCGTCACGTCCGCCCTCGCCATGGCGGGCCTGCTGGCCACCTCTCCCACCGCGCAGGCCGCCCCGCCCACCCCGGTCAGCGCCACCACCGCCCGCAGCTACCTCAGCCAGCTGACCGTGTCCGCGGAGGGCTCCTCCACCGGATACAGCCGTGATCTGTTCCCGCACTGGATCACCCAGTCGGGCGCCTGCAACACCCGCGAGGTCGTGCTCGAGCGGGACGGCACGAACGTGGTGCAGGACTCCAGCTGCGCGGCGACGAGCGGCCGTTGGTTCTCCCCCTACGACGGCGCCACCTGGTCCGCGGCCTCCGACGTCGACATCGACCACATAGTCCCGCTGGCGGAGGCGTGGCGTTCCGGCGCGAACAGCTGGACCACGTCCAAGCGCCAGCAGTTCGCCAACGACCTGACCCGCCCGCAGCTCATCGCCGTCACGGACAACGTCAACCAGTCCAAGGGCGACCAGGACCCGGCGGAGTGGCTGCCGCCGGTCACGTCGTACCGCTGCATGTACGCCCGGATGTGGGTGCACACGAAGTACTACTGGAACCTCAAGGTCGACTCGGCGGAGAAGAGCGCGCTGCAGAGCATCCTGAACGGCTGCTGACCCGGGCGCCGCACAGGGCCGCGCCGAGGACACACCACGGGTTCGCGGAACCGGCCCGCCCCTCTCCGTCGTTCCGTACCGTACGGGGCGACGGAAGGGGCATCACATGACCGGGCTTCGCCTTGGGCCGCTGCTGCGGCACGTCGACTGGGACACGGGCACCGCCGCGACCGTCTGGGTCGAGACCGGCCGCCCGTGCACGGCGGAGGTCCGCTGCGAGCAGGGCGGCGGCGGCTCTTCCCGCACGTTCACGGTCGCGGGGCACCACTACGCCCTCGTCACCGTGACCGGCCTGACACCGGGCTCGTCGACCGCCTACGAGGTGTTCCTCGACGGTGAGCGCGTCTGGCCGCTCGCCGACTCCCCCCACCCGCCCAGCACCATCCGCACCCCGGAGGTCCCCGCGGACTCGGTGCGGGTCACCTTCGGCTCCTGCCGCTGGGCCGCCCGCCCCGCCCGCGGCCGCGACCCGGTGGGTCCCGACGCCCTGGACACCCTCGCCGCCAAGCTGGCCTCGGCACCCGAGGAGGAGCGCCCCGACGTCCTGCTGCTGCTCGGCGACCAGGTGTACGCGGACGAGGTCTCCGAGGCCACCAGCGCCCGGCTGTCGGCCGGCCGCGACCGCGAGGTGCCGCCGGGCTCCGGGGTCGCGAACTACGAGGAGTACACCTGGCTGTACGACGAATCGTGGCGTGACCCCGACGTCCGCTGGCTGCTCTCCACCGTGCCCAGCTGCATGATCTTCGACGACCACGACGTCATCGACGACTGGAACACCAGCACGGCCTGGCTGGCCGAGATGCGGGCGACGCCGTGGTGGCGGGATCGGATCCTCAGCGCGCTGATGTCGTACTGGGTGTACCAGCACCTGGGCAATCTCTCCCCCGCCGAGCTGGCCGCCGACCCGCTCTACAAGGCGGTGCGGTCGGCGCCCGACGGCACACAGGCGCTGCGGCAGTTCGCGGAGGCGGCCGACCGGGACGCGTCCGTCGCGCGCTGGAGCTACCGGCGGGACTTCGGCCGGACCCGGCTGCTGATGATCGACACCCGTGCCGCCCGCGTCCTGGACGAGCAGAACAGGTCCATGCTCGACGCGGACGAGGCCGCCTGGCTGCGCGAACAGGCCCTGGAGGGACGCGGCTCGTACGACCACCTCCTCCTCGGCACCTCACTGCCCTGGCTGCTGCCGCCGCTGATCCACGACGCGGAGACCTGGAACGCGGCACTGTGCCGCGGCGAGCGGGGGGCGTGGTGGGCGCGCTTCGGGGAGAAGGTGCGCCGCCACGCGGACCTGGAGCACTGGTCGGCGTTCCCTTCCTCGTTCGAGGAGCTGACGCGGCTGATCATCGAGGTGGGCAGCGGCCCGGACGCGCCGGCGACGGTGTGCGTGCTCTCGGGGGACGTCCATCACGCGTACGTGGCGGAGCCGGAACGGCCCGGCGATCCGGCGGACGGTTCCGGTGCCGCGAGCGCCGTCGCCGCCCCGGACGCGCGGGTGCTCCAGCTGACGTGTTCGCCCGTGCACAACTCCGTCCCCAAAGCGGTGAGGATCGGCTTCCGGTTCGGCTGGAGCCGAGCGGGACGGCGACTGGGCCGGCTCTTCGCCCGGCACGGCCGTACCGGCGAACCTGTCGTCCGCTGGGGGCGCGGGGGCGGCCCGTGGTTCGGCAATCAGCTGATGACCCTGACCCTGCGAGGGCGGAGGGCATCGCTGCGGCTGGACCGGGCCGGTGCGGAGGGCGCCGACGGCCGCGGGCGGCTGGCGACCGTGTTCGACCGCCCGCTGACGGACGGCTCCTGACGGGGCTCGGCGCCCGGGGAGCGCCGCTTTCCCGCCAAACCGCCGGGCGCTCGGCCGAGGACG
>NZ_JBSGZJ010000460.1:0-5647 GCF_053610925.1 Streptomyces sp. NPDC054847
GGACCGGCCCGGGAGGGGTGGGCCATGGGCGGCCGGCGGCGGTTGGGCAAGCGTTCTCCGGCCAGCCGACCCGGCCCGCCCAGGCCCACCCGGCTCGGCGCCCCCGGCCGCCCCCGTGACCCCGCCTACCCCGCCGTCCCCTGCGCCGGCTTGGTGAGCTGGAGCTGCTGTACGTCGAGTAGTCCGGACCGGAAGCCTGCCTCCGCGTGCGCCAGGCAGAAGTGCCACAACCGTCGGAATTGCCCGTCGAAGCCGAGGGCACCGGCCTCGGCGGCCCGGGCGGTGAACCGCTCGCGCCACAGCCTCAGCGTCTCCGCGTAGTGCGCGCCGAACGCGTCCCGCGCGGTGACGCTCATCCCGGTGAACCGGCCGGTGAATTCCTCCAGCGCCCGGGCCGAAGGCAGCGGCCCCGCGGGACAGATGTACTTCTCCGCCCAGTTCTCTGCCGCACGGGAACCGGGCACCCGCTCCTGCGGCATCGTGACGGCCTGGAGAGCGACCCGCCCGCCGGGCGCGAGCAGCCGGTCCAGCGTCATGAGGTACTCCGGCCAGAACCCGGCGCCCACGGCCTCGACCGTCTCGACACCCACGATGGCGTCGTACCGGCCGAGCACCCGGCGGTAGTCCCGCAGCAGGACGGTCACCCGGTCACCTGCCCCCGCCTCCCGTACGCGCCGCGTGGCGAGTGCCTGCTGTTCGGCGGAGTGCGTCACCGCCAGGACGCGCGCGCCGCGGGCGGCGGCCCGTATCGCGAGCTCGCCCCGGCCGCTGCCCATCTCCAGCAGCTGCGTGCCGGGGCCGACGTGTGCCAGGTCGAGGAGGCGGTCGATCTTGCGATGCTGGGCGGCGGAGAGCAGTTGGTGCTCCGCGGGGAATCCCCGGAAGAGCGCGCAGGAGTAGGTCAGCGTCTCGTCGAGGAAGAGGGCGAGCAGTTCGTGGGCGGCGTCGGCCCGCGCGGCCTTGGGGGTGCGGTGGCGCGGGCCGGGCTCCCCGGTCCGCCGGGCGCCGCGCGTCCGCTCCAGCGGCTCGGGGAACAGCGCGTCGGCGTTCTCGGCGAGCACGGTCAGCACACCGACGAGGTCGCCCGCGTCCCACTCTCCCGCCGTGTAGGACTCCTTGAAGCCGGCGAGCCCGTTCGCGCCGGTGCGGCGGAAGAAGGAGTGCGGATCGCGTACCTCCATCAACGGTCCGCCGCGGCCAACCGGTTGCGCGGTTCCCGTGAGCCGTATCCGCAGCGGCAGCCGGCCGATCGTGTGCCTCATGCGCCTTTCCGCTGCCGCCGCGCGCAGCCAGGAGGACTTGGGTAGGCGGGCGACGTCCGGTCGGCGGCGCGGGTCGACGGACGACATTCGCGGGGTCGCGGAAATGACGGGCACGCTCACTGGAGACCCTCCTGCGGAAGATGGCGGTGACGGGGCGAACGTGCGGTCCGCGCGGACGGGGTCCGTAGCCGTGCCTCCGCAGACCGGCCCGGACGGGAAGAAGTGGACCGTCCGGCCACCCCGTTGCCCGTCATGGCCCTGCGCCTGCGCCGCACCGTCGTCCCCACTCCCCACCGGGCCGGCCTCGCGCCGTCCTCAGCTCCTATTCGCGGCCGGGGATTCCATGGATTGGTGTCCGGCAGAATCTTTCACCGACCGGCTGCGGACTTCCTGCTCGTGCCAACTGGCTTGTCCGCCGCACAGCCTGACGGGACGACGGACGAACACCTTGTGGCCCGCACGAGCCGCGCCATAGGTGCCGTCGTGGGCTCCGCTGTCGGCAACGCCTTTGGGGGCGCCCTTCGAGTTCGGCGAACCGGGCGTGTACCGGGCGCACTTCCCCGACGGCGTCGGCGAGATACGCGGAGGCGGCGGCTGGGATCCCGGCGGGGCCACGGACGACACGCAGATGGCCGTGCTGGTAGGCGAATCGCTCCTGGAGCACGGCGGACCTCTTCCGACGCTTCCAGCGCTGGGCGGCGGGCGGACCCAAGGACATCGGAGCGCGGGCCGCCGGGCGACCATGGACGCTGCCCGCCGTATCGCGGCCCTCACCCACGGCGACCGGGCGGCCTGGGCGGCCTCGCCGTCGCCCTGGCCGGGAGCCCGTCCGTGGACAGCCCGTAGGACCCGGCGGATGATGGACGAAAAGGGAAATTCAGTGACGGAAGGTGTGGATCACCATGTCCGAGCACCCGGACTGCGCCCTCGTCCGCCAGGGTTACACAGCCTTCGTCTCCGGCGACATGGAAACACTCGGCAACCTGATGACGGCCGACGCCGTGTACCACGTCCCGGGCCACAACCCGCTCTCCGGGCACCACAAGGGCCGCGAGGCGATCCTCGACCTGTTCCGGCGTATGGGCGAGGAGACCGACGGAACCATGCAGATCCAGCTCGAGGCGGTGCTCGCAGACGGGCGCGGACATGTCATGTCCTTCCACACCGTCCGGGCCGACCGCGGTGACCGGGGGATCGAGATCCGCGAAGGACTCTTCTTCACCGTCGTGGGCGGCAAGGTCACCGACATCGACGCATGCACGGAGGACCTCGACGAGATGGACGCCTTCTGGAGCTGACGGCCCGGACTGCGCCCCTTGGAGCTGACGACCGAGGCCGCGGCCGTCCAGCGGTCCGGCCGTTCACGTGCGCGGCCGCCCGACCCGGCACGTGGACGGCCGGGTGGACTGCCCTGTCAGGACCGCAGCAGTCGGCCCACCCCGGACCGGTCACACTCAAGACCTGACGTCAGCCCACCGAGCTGTACGCCACCACGCCGCGCAGCAGCGCGTCGACCGCCTTGCGGGCGTTCTTCGCCACGGTGCTGTTCTCCCGGGGCGCGGCCGCCGCGATCTGGCCGAGCACGTCGATGACCTGCTTGCACCAGCGCACGAAGTCGCCGGCCGGCATCCCGACCTCGCCGAGCACCTCGTCGAGCCCCTTGTCGGAGGCCCACTGGTGGGCGGCCCAGGCAAAGCCGAGGTCCGGTTCCCGCTGTCCGACGCCCTCCGCCTGATTGATCCTGAACTCCTCCTCCAAGGCGTCCAGCCTGCCCCAGATGCGGACCATCTCGGCGAGGGCGACCTTCGCCCTGCCGGCCGGGACCTTGGGCGCCACCGCATCGTCCGACTGTCGCGCCTCGTACACCAACGCGGAGACGCAGGCGGCCAGTTCAGCCGGGTTCAGTCCCTCCCAGACGCCTTCGCGCAGGCATTCGCTGGCCAGCAGGTCCAGCTCGCCGTAGAGCCGTGCCAGGCGCTTGCCGTCCTCGGTGACCTCGTCGCCGCGGAGGTAGTCCATCTCCGTGAGGAGGGCCACGATCCGGTCGAAGGTCCGCGCGATGGTGTTCGTGCGGCCCTCGATACGGCGCTCCAACTGGCGGGTGTCGCGCTGGAGACGGAAGTACCGCTCGGCCCAGCGGGCGTGGTCCTCGCGTTCGTCGCAGCCGTGGCAGGGGTGGGCGCGCAGTTCGGCGCGCAGCCGGGAGATCTCACGGTCGTCCGCGGCGGCGGACCGCCGCTTGCCGTGCCGCTCGGGCACGATGTGCCCGGCCTTGGTGCGCAGCGCGGAGGCGAGGTCCCGACGCGACTGCGGGGAACGGGGGTTGAAGGACTTCGGGATGCGCATCCGCTCCAGCGCCTCGACCGGCACGGGGAAGTCGATCGACGCCAGCCGCTTGACCTGCCGCTCGGAGGTGAGGACCAGCGGCCGCGGCCCGTCGTGGTGCTCGAGGCCGCGGTGGCCGTTGGTGCGGCCGGCCGGCAGCCCCGGGTCGAGGACCAGTGCCAGCCCGGCGAACTTGCCCGTCGGGACATGGATGACGTCGCCCGGCTTGAGCTTCTCCAGTGAGGTCGCGGCGGCGGCCCTGCGCTGCGCGGCGCCCTGCTTGGCCAGCTCGGTCTCGCGGTCCTTCAGCTCGCGGCGCAGCCGTGCGTACTCGGTGAAGTCGCCCAGGTGGCAGGTCATGCCCTCGCGGTAGCCCTCGAGGCCTTCCTCGTTGCGCTGCACCTGCCGGGAGATACCGACGACGGACTTGTCCGCCTGGAACTGCGCGAACGACGTCTCCAGCAGTTCCCGCGAGCGGTGCCTGCCGAACTGCTGGGTGAGGTTGACGGCCATGTTGTACGACGGCTTGAAGCTGGAACGCAGCGGGTACGTCCGCGTGCCGGCGAGCCCCGCCAGCGCCTCCGGGTCCATCGCCCGCTGCCACAAAACCACCGCGTGGCCTTCGACATCGATGCCGCGGCGCCCGGCACGGCCGGTCAACTGGGTGTACTCGCCGGGAGTGATGTCCGCGTGCTGCTCGCCGTTCCACTTGACGAGCTTCTCCAACACCACGGAGCGGGCGGGCATGTTGATGCCCAGGGCGAGAGTCTCCGTGGCGAACACGGCCTTCACCAGGCCCCGTACGAACAGTTCCTCGACGACTTCCTTGAAGGTCGGCAGCATGCCGGCGTGGTGTGCGGCGATGCCCCGCTCCAGGCCCTCCAACCACTCGTAGTAGCCGAGGACATGGAGGTCCTCGCCGGGGATCGAGGCGGTCCGGTCCTCGACGATCTCGCGCACTTGTCTGCGCGCGTCCTCGTCGTTGAGCCGCAGACCGGCGTACAGGCACTGCTGTACGGCGGCCTCGCAGCCCGCCCGGCTGAAGATGAACGTGATGGCGGGGAGCAGTCCCTCGGAGTCGAGCCGGTCGATGACCTCGGGCCGGGCGGGGGTCCAGATGCGGCTGCGCTGGCGCCGCTCGCGCTCCCGGTCGGCCTCGCGCACCATCTTCCCGCGGCGCCGGTCGCGGGGGTTGTAGGTGCGGCTGTTCTCCATCCTGGCCAGCCGTACGAGGTCGGGGTTGACCTCGCGGCGGGCGACCCCGCGGCCGCCGTGGTCGGTCTCCTCCTCGAAGAGGTCGTACATCCGCCGTCCCGCGAGGACGTGCTGCCACAGGGGCACGGGCCGGTGTTCGGAGACGATGACCTCGGTGTCGCCGCGGACGGTGTCGAGCCAGTCACCGAACTCCTCCGCGTTCGACACGGTCGCCGAAAGTGACACAAGGGTCACCGACTCGGGGAGGTGGATGATCACTTCCTCCCAGACGGCGCCGCGGAACCGGTCGGAGAGGTAGTGCACCTCGTCCATGACGACGTAGCCGAGGCCCAGTAGCGACTGGGAGCCCGCGTACAGCATGTTGCGCAGCACCTCGGTGGTCATGACGACCACCGGAGCACCGGAGTTGACGCTGTTGTCGCCGGTCAGCAGCCCGACCTTCTCGGCGCCGTAGCGCTTGACCAGGTCGGTGTACTTCTGGTTGGAGAGCGCCTTGATGGGCGTGGTGTAGAAGCACTTGCGGCCCTGCTCGAGGGCGAGGTGGACGGCGAACTCGCCGACGATCGTCTTGCCCGAGCCGGTAGGCGCGGCGACGAGCACGCCCTTGCCCGCCTCCAGGGCCTGGCATGCCTCGATCTGGAAGGGATCGAGGTCGAAGTCGTACAACGCTCGGAAGGGGGCCAGCGCAGTGGCCTCCTCGGCGGCGCGGACGCGGGCGGCGGCATAGCGCTCTGCGGGAGAGAGGTCCTCGGTCATCTTGTTCACGAGCCTACCCGCCACCTCTGACACTGAGCGGATCTTTAATCGGACGAGAGCACCTACCGCTTGGAGTACCCGCGCGGGCC
>NZ_JBSGZJ010000461.1:0-5631 GCF_053610925.1 Streptomyces sp. NPDC054847
GGGCGGCCGTGACGGTGGGTGCGTATGCGTGCTGCTGGAGTGAGGAGTGGTGATGTGACTCTCGCGGCGGCGGGTACCGCCGGACGGGTGAATTTCGTGCGGTTGGTCAGCCGCTCTTGAGCGCCTGCTCGATCGTCCGCATGACCTCGCTCAGCGGCGCGTCCGTACGCGCCACGGCCACCAGCACCTCGCCCTGTGTGCGGGCCGTCGCCGCGGGCTCCTCGGCCGCCGCGGCGGCCTCGCCCATGACCGTGCCGCTCTTGCGGCCGGCCCCTATGCCCGAGCCGAAGGTGTCACGGACGATCGCGAACGCGTGGTCGAGCTGGGCCTCCACATCGCCCTGGCCGCCGGCCCGCAGCCAGCGACGCAGCACGTGGTTGTGCGCGGTGACGACCGCGGAGGCTGCCACCTCCGCCAGCAGCGGGTCGTCATTGCCGTAGTGGTGGTCGCGCTCGTCGAAATGGCCCAGCAGATAGCGCGTGAACAGGCGCTCGTAGCGGGCCACCGACGCGATCTCGCGCTCCCGCAGCGTCGGCACCTCACGCGTCAGGCGGTAGCGCTCCACGGAGACCGCGGGAGAGGCCGCGTACATCCGCATGACCTCTTTGATGCCGCGGCAGACCGTGTCCAGCGGGTGCTCGTGGGGCGGCGCGGCGTTCAGCACCGCCTCCGCCCGCACCAGCGTGTCGTCGTGGTCCGGGAAGATCGCCTCTTCCTTGGAGCGGAAGTGGCGGAAGAAGGTCCGCCGTGCCACGCCCGCCGTGGCGGCGATCTCGTCGACGGTCGTCGCCTCGTAGCCCTTGGTCGCGAACAACTCCATGGCCGCCGCCGCCAGTTCACGACGCATCTTCAGACGTTGCGCGGCGGCGCGGGAGCCTGCGGCGCTCTCCGGGGCGTCGGCCTGGGCGCCGGCGCGGCCGGTGCGGCGGGAGGTATCAGCGGGCTGGGGCATGATCTGAACGTACTGCATTCGAGCAGCTGAATGCGCCCACGGGGCGGTGCCGGCGTCGGACGGGGCCGGAGCCGGGGACGGGCCGCCCGGACCGAGCAGCCCGCCCCAGCCGGCGTCGGACTCAGCGCCGGGCATATTCGCGGAAGCCGCGTCCCGTCTTGCGGCCGAGGCAGCCCGCCGCCACCAGGTGCTCCAGCAGCGGCGCCGGGGCGAGACCCGGGTCGCGGAACTCGCTGTGCAGCACCTTCTCGATGGCCAGCGAGACATCGAGCCCGACCACGTCGAGCAGTTCGAACGGGCCCATCGGGTAGCCGCCGCCGAGCTTCATCGCGGCGTCGATGTCGTCGAGGCTGGCGTAGTGCTCCTCAACCATCTTGATCGCGTTGTTGAGGTAAGGGAAGAGGAGCGCGTTCACGATGAAGCCGGCGCGGTCGCCGCAGTCCACCGGGTGCTTCTTGATCTTCGCGGTGACCTCACGGACCGTGGCGTGAACGTCGTCGGCGGTGAGGACCGTGCGGACCACCTCGACCAGCTTCATCGCCGGCGCCGGGTTGAAGAAGTGCATCCCGATGACGTCCTCGGGGCGCGAGGTGGCGCGGGCACAGGCGACGACCGGCAGCGACGAGGTCGTCGTGGCGAGCACCGCGCCCGGCTTGCAGATCTTGTCCAGTGTGGCGAACAGCTGCTGCTTGATCTCCAGGTCCTCGGCCACCGCCTCCAGCGCCAGATCGACGTCGGAGAAGGCGTCCAGCGAACCGGCGGGCGCGATCCGGGCGAGGCTGGCCTCACGGGCCTCCTCCGTCATCCGGCCCTTGGAGACCGAGCGGGCCAGCGACTTGCCGATCCGGGCCTTGGCCACCTCCGCCTTCTCCAGGCTGCGGGCGGCGAGGACCACGTCGTAACCGGCCTTGGCGAAGACCTCGGCGATGCCGCTCGCCATGGTGCCCGAGCCGGCCACACCCACCGAGCGGACCTCACGGCCGGCGGCCGCCTCCGCCGACGGCCTGGGGGTCAGCGCGTCGTCGACCACCTCCGCGGTGTCCGGCGCGGCGTACGTGTAGAAGCCGCGGCCGGCCTTGCGGCCGGTCAGGCCCGCCTCGCTGAGCTGCTTCAGGACGGGCGCCGGGGCGTGCAGCCGGTCGTGCGACTCCGCGTACATGGCGTCGAGGACGGTACGGGCGGTGTCGATGCCGATCAGGTCGAGCAGCGCGAGCGGTCCCATGGGCAGACCGCAGCCCAGCTTCATCGCGGCGTCGATGTCCTCACGGGAGGCGTACCGCGACTCGTACATCGCCGCCGCCTGGTTGAGGTAGCCGAACAGCAGGCCGTCGGCCACGAACCCGGGCCGGTCGCCGACCGCGACCGGCTCCTTGCCGAGCTCCCTGGCGAGCGCGGTGACGGCCTCCACGGCCGCCGGCGCGGTGAGCACGCAGGAGACGACCTCGACCAGCTTCATGGCAGGCGCCGGGTTGAAGAAGTGCAGGCCGAGCACGCGCTCGGGGTGCTCGGAATCGGCGGCGAGCCGGGTCACGGAGAGGGCGTTGGTGCCGGTGGCGATGATCGCCTGCGGCCGGACGATGCCGTCCAGCTCCCGCAGGACCTGGAGCTTGGCCTCGTACGACTCGGGCACCACCTCGATGACGAGGTCGGCCTCCGCCGCGGCCTGAAGGTCCGAGAAGGTGCGGAAGCGGGCGAGGGTGTTGCGGCGCTCCTCCTCGGTGATGCGCTCGCGCTCCACGGCGCGGGCGGTCGAGGCCTCGAGCGCGAGGACGGCACGGCGTGCCGCGGCGTCGCTGACGTCGATGCCGATGACCTCACGGCCGGCGCGGGCGAGGACCTCGGCGATGCCGGTGCCCATGGTGCCGAGGCCGACGACGGCAATGGTGTGGAGAGGGGTGTCCATCACGGGACTCCAGGGATGAGTGACGACTGAATGAGGAGCGCGCGCGGGCGGAACGGAAGAACGCCGAAAAGCGCCGAATGCGCACAGGCCGTACACCGAGGGGCGTGCGGCGCGCGGGAAACGCGTGTCGTGGTGCTGGGCCGACGGGCCTGTCCCGGGCCACGTCGTACTGCGGGCTTCGAAAAGCCGAACCGACAACCTCTCGGCGGCTGCGTCACCAGGCCGCCGAAAGCGCGGGGGTTACCCGCTCACCTGAGGTTAACTCGCGGGTAACGAGCGCGCCAGCCCTGGGGTGATGTGATCTGGATCGCGCCTTCACCCCCTCGATACCCTGCTCCCATGGACGAGGAGTTACGGTCGCTCGCAAGCCGGCTACGGGACGAGGCGGGCGGCGGTCCGGTGTACGAGCGCCTGCTGGCCACCACCGACCGTGACGAACTCGCCGCGGTCCTCACCCAAGGCGAACACGCCCTGTGGGCCCGCGAACTCGCCGCCTTCCGCCTCGGGTGCGCCGGCGACCGCCGGGCCTTCGAGTCCTTGGTCCTGCTCCTCAACCACCGCGACCCGGAGCGCTGCGTCTCCGCGGCCCACGCGCTGTTCCTGCTGGGCGACCCCAGAACCCCCCGCGCGGCGGCGGCACTCGCCACCAACGAACTCCGCGTCGCCTACGCCCTGTCACCGGTCCGCCTGCTCACCAGGCTGCGCGCCCCCGAGTCCGCGCCGGCGCTGATGACGGTCCTGCGCCGCAGACTGACGGCCGGGGATCCTCACTGGCGCGTGGCCCTGGCCTGCGTGGAGGGCCTCGGGGCGCTCGGGGACAAACGCGCAACGGAGGTCGTCCGCGCGGCCCTGCCCCACCCCCGCCTGACGGCCGCCGCGGCGGCGGCACTGGCCAGGCTGGAGGTGTGAGGGGAGGGCGTCGCCTGCCCGGAGAGACAGCCGCCCAGCAGATCCCGAGTCGCCGAGCGATCGTCAAACTGCCTTGTGACCCGCTTTGTTGCGCTGCGACCATCCAGCCATGGACTCGCGAGTAGTCGGAATACCTGAGCTGGACGGCACCGAAAAGGTGGCCGTGGTGATCGATGTGATGCGGGCCTTCACCACCGCCGCATGGGCTTTCCACTGTGGGGCAGCCAAGATCGTTCTCGCTGCCGACGAGGACGAGGCGCTGGCGGTCAAGGCGAGTCACCCGGGCTGGCTCGCGCTCAAGGACGGCGCGCCGGTCAGCGGATTCGACCTGGTCAACTCCCCTCGCCTGATCCAGGAGGCCGACCTGGCCGGTCGCACCGTGATTCAGAAGACCACCGCGGGAACGGTCGGGGCCCTGGCGGTCGTCGAGGCGAAGCTGGCGCTGTGCGCCAGCTTCGTCGTGGCCGGCGCGACGGCCCGGGCCCTGGCGGATGCCGGCGCCGACCCGGTGACTTTCGTCGCCACCGGCGAGGACGGCCGTGCCGCCGAGGATCTGGCCTGTGCCGAGTACCTGGACCGGCTCCTGGCCGGGGAGCGCGTCGACCCCGGCCCCTACCTGCACCGCGCCGGCACCTCCCCGGCCGCGGACGACCTGCGCGGCGGGCGACGCGGCGGCGCTCACCCCGCCGATGTGGGGTTGTGTCTGGAGGTGGACCGGTTCGACTTCGCCATGAAGGTCGGACGCGAGGAAGGGACGGCGGTGCTGCGGCCGCTCAGGAGCGAAAAGAAGCCTGCTGGCATGATCGGCGGGTGATCGGCGAAACCGCGCGCCCCGGCGCCATGAAGTACGTCCTGTTCGATGTCGACGGCACGTTGATCGATGCCGTGGAAAATCAGCGCAGGGTCTGGCGAGCATGGGCGGAGCGGTACGAGCTGGACGCCGACGAGGTCTACCGGGTGGCGTTGCGGACGCGGCCGTCGGAGACCTTCGCGCAGGCCGCTCCCGGCGAGGACCCTCAAGAGTGCCTGGCCGCATTGCACGCGTTGGAGGACGAGGACGTCCGTTCCGGCACCTACGCGGCCTTCGACGGGGCCTTGGAACTGCTGACCGCGCTGCGGCCCGGAAGCTGGGCCTTGGTCACCTCGAACTACGAACACCGGGTACGCGGCCGCTTCGCCCGGACCGGCCTGCCGGTCCCGGACGTCCTCGTGGACGCGGCCGCCGTCGACGAGGGCAAGCCGTCGCCCGTGCCCTACCTGCGGGCCGCCGCGCGACTCGGCGCCGAACCGGCGGACTGTCTGGTCATCGAGGACGCCCCTTCCGGGGTGCGGTCCGGACTGAGTGCCGGAATGACGGTGTGGGGCGTCAACGCGGCCGCGGCGGTGGACGGCGTGCACCGCCACTTCGGCACCTTGCGCGAAGCGGTCGGCGACATCCTCGCGTTCACGTCCGTGCCGCACTCTCACCGGCCGGCGGGATCAGCCGCGGTGGAATAAGCAACTCCGGAATCCGGCCCGTTCCTTGCGACGGTCCGCCGGGGGCCTGCTTCCCGGACGGCGTCCGGCCGCCCGCGGGTGGCTGTGGCCGCGTCCGGCGGGCTCAGGTCTGTGGCGGCGGCCCGGCCTCGCCCGGTGCCCGCGTCCGGCGGGCTCAGGTCCGTGGCGGCGGCCCGGCCTCGCTCGGTGCCCGCGTCCGGCGCTGCGGGAGGTCGTCAGGGTCAGGGGGCGCCCCGCGGTGGAGGCGGGCGCCGCCGGGGCGGGGGCGCAGGCGGGCGCGGGCCGCGTCCGCCATGCGGCGCGGCTTCCAGGGCCCGCGCGGGCCGTCCACCGGACGCGGCGGCGGCGCGGACGGCCGGGGCGGCACAGA
>NZ_JBSGZJ010000462.1:0-5618 GCF_053610925.1 Streptomyces sp. NPDC054847
GCACTCGCCCCCCGCGTGAACGTGACCAGATCATCCCTACCGTCACCATTCACATCACCCAACGCCGGGAACTCCCCCGCCGGAGCAAAGAACTCATGCCACTTCTGACCACCACCAAAGCCATCGACCCCATCGGAAAGCGCCACATAGACGTCCGACTCGGCACCCTGAGTGAACGTCACGATGTCGTCGAAACCGTCACCGTTCACATCACCCACCGCCGGAACCTCACCACCCGGCGCGAAATGCGTGTGCCACACCGACGCCGCACCGAACCCCGCACCACCCGACAACGCCACATACACATCCGCCTCAGGACCACCCGTGAACGTCACGATGTCGTCCCGCCCGTCACCGTTGAAATCACCACTCAACGGCGTCTCACCACCCGGCGCGAAAAACTCGTGCCACACCGACGCCGCACCGAACCCCGCACCCGACGAAGCGGCCACATACACATCCGCCCCGGACCCCTGCGTGAACGCCACGACATCGTCCCGACCGTCCCCCGTGAAATCCGTCGGAGAACCACCCAGCTTCTTGCCACCGCCGCTGGCGACCAACTGCATGTAGTAGTCCCAGTTCCAGTGCGGTCCCGGGTCGGTGTGGTCGTTGCCCGCCAGCTCGTTGTGCCCGAGGATGTGCGCCCTGGTCTTCGGGATGCCGTGCCGGTCGCACAGGTGCCGGGTGAGCGCCGCGGACGAGCGGTACATGGCGTCGGTGAACCATGACGCGTTCGAGACGTAGCCCTCGTGCTCGATGCCGATCGACGAGGCGTTCGCGCTCCGCGCGTGGTACGCGGTGTCGGCGTCGCGCACCGTCTGGGTGACGTCCCCGTCGGAGGACCGGATGACGTAGTGCGCGCTGACACCGGCCGTGCTGTTCTGGAACCAGCTGATGGCGCCGGCGTAGGAGCCCTGGGTGACGTGGACGACGACCTTGTCGATCCTCGCGACCCGCCCGGGTTCGTAGTTGTTCGCATGTGCCGGGGCCCAGTGGGCGGGCCCGTAGTCGGCGCTCTGGATGCCGACCTCTGCCGCCGCCCCGTCGCCGGTGGACGCGCCGAGGGGCTGCACGTCCTCGTACGCGCCGCGCTCCGGGTCGACGGCGCGGGGCTTCACGGTGACGTGCTCTCCGCCTGCGACCCGTTGGCCGATCCCCTGGGCGAGGAAGCCGTAGACGGTGTCGGCGTACAGCCGTGCCGTGCGCGCCTGGCCGGCGCCGCTGTAGGCGGCGACCGCCGGGTACCACGCGTCGACGCGGTCACGCTCCGCGGCGTCGAGACCGAGGTCGTCCGCATACGAGCGCAGGACAGCGGCGCCGCCGCGGATGTTGGCCGCGGTGCCGCGTTTGAGCTCGCCGGCGGACACGCCCGTCAGCTCGGCGGCCCTCTCCAGCGTTCGCTGCCCGGGGTTGATGACCAGGTGCATCACGCCGTAGCCGTTGGCCGAGCTGGGTCTGCCGGCATGGCCGTCGAGGTGGGTCTCGCCGTAGCCGACGGCGACGAGCAGATCACGGGGGACGTCAAACTCCTCTGCGGCCGCGGCGAACGCGGAGTTCATGGCGGAGCCCCGGCTCTGGTTCTGCCGGCCGGCCGGGTCGGTGTCGAGGGCGCCGGCCTGGCCGGTCAGCGCGAGAGTGGCGACGACGACGCCGAGTACGGTCGACCGTGCCCTTCTGCGTATACGTGTGTGTCCGTGCGGGGACATGACTTCTCCCTAAAGTCGGAGGGGTGTCACGGGTCGGCCGGGTCAGAGGGTGGTTTCGCCGGGCAGGCCGAAGTGGTCGTGCCATTTGGCGCCCTGGACGAAACCGTCACTGCCGTTGGAGAGCGCCACATACACATCCGCCTCGGGCGTACGCGTGAACGTGACGATGTCGTCCCTGCCGTCACCGTCGAAGTCACCCACATACGGGAACTCCCCCGCCGGCGCGAAGAACTCGTTCCACAACACCCCGCCACCGAAGCGCACACCATCGGACAACGCCACGAACACATCCGCGCCCGAACCCTGCGCGAACGCCACAATGTCGTCCCGGCCGTCACCATTCACGTCACCGACCCGAGGCTCCTCCACACCCGGAGCGAAATGCTCATGCACCAACTCCCCCGGACCGAACCCACCCCCGTCCGAAAACGCCACATACACATCAGCACTCGCCCCCCGCGTAAACGTGACCAGATCATCCCTACCGTCACCATTCACATCACCCAACGCCGGGAACTCCCCCGCCGGAGCAAAGAACTCATGCCACTTCTGACCACCACCAAAGCCATCGACCCCATCGGAAAGCGCCACATAGACGTCCGACTCGGCACCCTGAGTGAACGTCACGATGTCGTCGAAACCGTCACCGTTCACATCACCCACCGCCGGGGTCTCGTGGCGCTGTGAGAAGAAGTCGTGCCAGACGGTCGCAGGGCCGAAGCCGTCGCCGTTGGACAGCGCGACGTACACGTCTGCCTCGGGCCCGTGGGCGAAGGTGACGATGTCGTCCTTGCCGTCGCCGTTGAAATCACCGCTGAGCGGGGTCTCGCCGCCGGGGGCGAAGAAGTCGTGCCAGACTTTCGCGCCGCCGAAGCCGGTCCCGGTCGACGGGGCGACGTAGGTGTCGGCCTCGCGGGTGCGGGTGAAGGTGACGACGTCGTCCTTGCCGTCGCCGGTGAAGTCGGTGGGGCCGCCGCTGAAGATCCCCGACATGCGTTCTGCCTCCGCCAGCAGCGCACGGGCCTTCAGCTCCGCGTCGTCGTAACGGTCGGGGTACGCGGACCGCTGGACGCTCTGGGCGAGTTGACCGGCGGTGAAGCCCGGGTTCGCCCGGTCGCTCTCGATGGCACGGGTGATGAACTGCGTCGCCGCGTACCAGGGATCCATGATCTGTTCGACGGTGCCCCAGCCGTAGCTGGGCCGTTGCTGGAAGACTCCGATGGAATCCTTGTCGCCGCAGGCCAGGTTGTTCATGTGGGACTCGACCCAGCCGGCCTCGAAGGCGGCGAGCATCACCTTGGCGTTGGCGTGATGGACGCGGGCGACACGGTGGACGACCACGATGACGGTCGGGTCATGAACGGCCGGCACGGCGCACTCGATGTCGAGGACTTCGGCGTTGGCCCGGTGCTTCTCGGGTCCGGGCCGGGGATCGCCCGCGTGCGCGGGGGCGGAGCCGGCGGCTATGAGCAGACCGGCGGCCGCGAGGCCGGCGAGACGACGGGTCAGTCGGGTACGGCTTTGTCCGAACCGGGACATGGGTGTGCCCTTTCAGCGTTGAGTAGGCTGCTTTTTGCTGAGCGTGGGTCAGAGGGTGGTTTCGCCGGGCAGGCCGAAGTGGTCGTGCCATTTGGCGCCCTGGACGAAACCGTCACTGCCGTTGGAGAGCGCCACATACACATCCGCCTCGGGCGTACGCGTGAACGTGACGATGTCGTCCCTGCCGTCACCGTCGAAGTCACCCACATACGGGAACTCCCCCGCCGGCGCGAAGAACTCGTTCCACAACACCCCGCCACCGAAGCGGACACCATCGGACAACGCCACGAACACATCCGCGCCCGAACCCTGCGCGAACGCCACAATGTCGTCCCGGCCGTCACCATTCACGTCACCGACCCGAGGCTCCTCCACACCCGGAGCGAAATGCTCATGCACCAACTCCCCCGCACCGAACCCACCCCCGTCCGAAAACGCCACATACACATCCGCACTCGCCCCCCGCGTGAACGTGACCAGATCATCCCTACCGTCACCATTCACATCACCCAACGCCGGGAACTCCCCCGCCGGAGCAAAGAACTCATGCCACTTCTGACCACCACCAAAGCCATCGACCCCGTCGGAAAGCGCCACATAGACGTCACCTTGGGCGTCATGAGTGAACGTCACGATGTCGTCGAAACCGTCACCGTTCACATCACCCACCGCCGGAACCTCACCACCCGGCGCGAAATGCGTGTGCCACACCGACGCCGCACCGAACCCCGCACCACCCGACAACGCCACATACACATCCGCCTCAGGACCACCCGTGAACGTCACGATGTCGTCCCGCCCGTCACCGTTGAAATCACCACTCAACGGCGTCTCACCACCCGGCGCGAAAAACTCGTGCCACACCGACGCCGCACCGAACCCCGCACCCGACGAAGCGGCCACATACACATCCGCCCCGGTCCCCTGCGTGAACGCCACGACATCGTCCCGACCGTCCCCCGTGAAATCCGTCGGAGAACCACCCAGCATCGGTGCGGGAGTTCCGCAGTTGCCGCTGGTGTGGCGGGCGGCTGTGCTGCTGTAGCGGAGGGCCACGCCGTCGATGACGATCGGCTGATTGACCCCGTCCGCCTCCTGCTCGTAGTGCAGATGAGGTCCGGAGGACTGGCCCGTGGTGCCGACCTTGCCCAGTTCGTCGCCCGCCCGCACGTACGTCCCTTCCGCGACGGTGATGCGGTCGAGGTGCGCGACGAGGGTCGTCCAGCCGCCGCCGTGGTCGACGCGGACGTAGTTGCCGTAGCCGGAGCTGTTGGGCACGGGAACGACGTCGACGACCGTGCCGGCGGCCGAGGCGAGGGCCGGCGTGCCGAGATCGCCGGAGCCCGGGATGTTGAAGTCCAGGGCGGCTTGGACCTCCGAGGAGTGGTGGTAGTAGTCCCTGGTCTGTCCGCACGGCCAGGGTGCGCGGAAGTCGGGGCGGGGGCCGGCGGCCGAGGCGGCCGGCGCGGGGAGCAGTGTGGCACCGGCGGTCAGTACGGCGCCGATTAAGGCCATGTAGGTGTGCCGTCTTCGCATGTCTCGGTCTTCCTCCTCTTGCAGGGATGTGAGATGGGGGACGGGAGGGCGGGAGCGTTCAAGGGCGCGGCGGGCCCGGGGCACGCGCCATGGCGGTGCGCACCCCGGGATGCCGCGTGGGGATCAGACGGACGTCTCACCGGGCAGGCCGAAGAAGTCGTTCCACTTCTGCCGTCCGCCGAAGGCCGTGCCGGTCGAGAGGGCGACATGCACATCGGCCCCGGGGGTGTGGGAGAAGGAGACGACGTCGTCCCGGCCGTCGCCGTCGTAGTCGCCGACGTACGGGTATTCGCCGGCTCCGGAGATCGCGTCGTGCCAGACGCCCTTGGCGTCGAAGGTGCTTCCGTCGGACAGGGCGACGCGGACGTCGCCCGCCGGGTCGGCGGTGAAGGCGGCTATGTCGTCCTTGCCGTCGCCGTCGAAGTCCCCGACGCGCGGGAGTTCCGCGCCGGGCGCGAATCCGCTGAGGACCTTGTCGCCCGGGGCGAAGGCGTCGCCGGTGGAGAAGGCGACGTAGACGGCGGCTTCGGTGCCCTTGGTGAAGGTGATGATGTCGTCCTTGCCGTCGCCGTTCACGTCGCCGACGGCCGGGAACTCCCCGGCCGGAGCGAAGTGGTCGTGCCACTTGCGGCCGGCGCCGAAGGAGGTGCCGGAGGACAGGGCGACGTAGACGTCCGCCGTGCTGTCCTGAGTGAAGGTGACGATGTCGTCCTTGCCGTCGCCGTCGAAGTCCCCGACGGCGGGCGCCTCACCGCCGGGTGCGAAGCTGTCGTGCCATTTCTCTCCGGCGCCGAAAGCGGCGCCGGAGGACGGTGCGACATGGACGTCCGCGGC
>NZ_JBSGZJ010000463.1:0-5585 GCF_053610925.1 Streptomyces sp. NPDC054847
TCTCCGGGGGCGCCGCGGCGTCCGGAACGCGGCTCCGAGCGGCGGCCGGCGCTCCCCGGCCGAGCCCGGAGCGGCTTCCGGGGGTGGCCTCCGCGGCGTCCTCCGCAGAGGACTGCCGGGAGGAGCGCCGGAGACGGGTGACCGGAGAGGGGTGACGAGGCTGGAACGGGCCGAGCGGGTGCGGGGCAGGCAGCGTGAGAAGGAACGGTGTGACCAGGGGCAGCCGGCCGCGAAGCCCCGAGGCAAGAGCAGGCGGGAGAAGGACCGTACGGCGCCGGCGGGCGGAGGAGACGCACTCCTGCGCGGCACGGTGCGGCGCACCTGGTTCATCACCGCCGTCCTCGGCCTGAGTTCGACGGCCGCCGCCGGGTGCGCGCTCGCGGTACCCGCCGTCATCGGGCACGCGCTGGACCTGATGCTGGACCGACGCCCCGGGGTGGGGCCATGGCTCGCGCTGAGCGCCGTGCTGCTGGCGGGCGAGGTCCTGCTCGAGGCGGCACGTGTCCTGCTGAGCCAACTGGCGAACGCCCGCGCCACCGCCTGGGTACGGGTCCGGGCGCTGACGGGGCTGCTCGGCAGTCCGCTCGAGAGGGCGGCCCCGTACTCTCCCGGTGACGTCGCCGCCCGGCTGTGTGTGAACGCGGCGGACAGCGGAGCCGCGCCCGCGGCGCTCGCGACCATCGTCTCTTCACTGCTCACCCCCGTGGGCGCCCTCGTCGCCCTCGCGCTCATCGATCCGTGGACCGCTGCCGTGTTCCTGGCCGGTGTTCCGCTGCTGCTTCTGCTGCTGCGTGCCTTCGCCCGTCACTCGTCCGACAGCGTCGGCCGCTACCAGCGGGTGCAGGCCGACATCGCCGCCCGGCTGACGGAGGCACTGGAGGGCGCCCGTACGGTCGCCGCGGCGGGCACCGTCGGCCGCGAGGCGCGGCGCGTCCTCGCCCCCCTTGACGAACTGGCCCTGCACGGACGGCGTATGTGGACCGTCCACGGCCGCGCCGTGGCGCACAGCGGCGTGCTGCTGCCGCTGCTCGTCACCGCCGTCCTCGCCGTGGGCGGTATCCGCGTCTCCCAAGGCGCCCTGAGCGTGGGGGAACTGCTGGCAGCCTCGCGCTACGCGGCGCTCGCAGCGGGCGTCGGCGGGGTCGCGTCCCCGCTCGGCGCGCTCGTCCGTGCCCGCAGCGCGGCCCGTCGCACGGCCGAACTCGCGGACCTGGAGCCGATGTCCCACGGCTGCGAGGTCCTGCCCGTCGGCGGAACCGGCGCCCTGGAACTCAGAGGGGTCGGTGTGGTGCGCGGCGGCGTGCCATTGCTCACGGACGTGACGCTGAAGGTGCCCGGAGGCGCGACGGCCGCCGTGGTGGGCCGGTCCGGCTCCGGCAAGTCCAGCCTCGCCGCCGTCGCCGGCCGGCTCGAGGACCCGGACGCGGGCCAGGTGCTCCTCGACGGCGTACCGCTGTCCCAGGTGGTGCGCAGCGACCTTCGCGCCTGCGTCGCCTACGCCTTCGCACGACCCGAGTTCCCCGGCGGCACGGTCGCCGAGGCGGTGGCGGCCGGAGCCGTCCCCACGAGCGGCGAACAGGTCCGGCACGCCGCGGCCCTCGCGCACGCCGACGGCTTCGTACGCCTGCTGCCCCAGGGGTACGGGACACCGCTGGACCAGGCGCCGTTGTCCGGGGGCGAGCGGCAACGCCTCGGACTGGCCAGGGCCTTCGTACGACGAGGGCGTCTGACGATCCTGGACGACGCGACCTCTAGCCTCGACACGGCCACGGAACGCCAGGTGGAACTCGCGCTGTCGCGTTCCTCGCTCACCGGCACGCGGCTGGTCGTCGCGCACAGGGTGTCCACCGCCGCCCGGGCCGACCTGGTGATCTGGCTGGAGGCGGGCCGCGTCCGACGCGTCGCGCCGCACGACGAGCTGTGGCGCGAGCCGGACTACCGTGCGGTGTTCGCCCCCGGGCCCGTGCCGGAACAGCCGGCCTCGCCCCCGCCGGCAGGGGGAAACCCTCTGTCCGCGCCGGATCCGCCCGCCGCGCCCGACCGCGTGCCTGCGCGGGACCCACGTGCCGCGGGCGCGGCCCCGCCGCCGCGGACCGGCCCACCGCCCGCCGCCCCGGTCGCTCGACGCGGCTTGGGGTCGGGGCGATGAGCCGGACCGCCGCCCGGCCCGGTCACGGCCCCGCCGTCACCGACCGGGTGGCCGCCCGCCGCCTCGCGGCCCCGGCCCGGCGTTTCCTCCTGAGCAGGAAGCGGACTCTGTTCGGGCTCATGGCGCTGTCCGCCGCCGAGTCCGTGCAGACGTTCCTCGGTGGGTACGGAGTAGCCAGAGCACTCGACGACGGTTTCCTGCGGGCGGACACCGTGACGGGTCTGCTCTGGCTGGCGCTGGCGGCCGGGGTGATCCTGCTCGGCGCTCCCGTCACTCGTGGGGTCTTCGCCCTGCTCGCCGACCTGACGGAGCCGCTGCGCGACGCTCTGGTCCGCCGAGCGGTGACGCACGCGCTGCGCAAGGCCACCGCCCCCGGCGGATCGGTCGACGGCACGGCCGTCTCCCGGCTGACCAGCCAGACGGAGATCGCCCGGGACAGCTTCGCGGGGCTTGTGCTCACCGCGCGCTCCTTCGTCTTCGTCGCCGCCGGGGCCGCCGTCGGCCTGCTGTCGCTGGCACCGCAGTTCCTGCTGATCGTTGTGCCGCCGCTGCTGCTGGGAGTCGCGCTGTTCATGATGTCGCTGCTGCCGATGGCCCGCGCCCAGCACCGCTACCTCGACGCCGACGAGGCGATCGGCCGGCACGCGCAGGGCGTACGGACGGCCCTGCGCGACATCGTCGCCTGCGGCACGCAGGACGCGGCCGCCGCACGGGGGCGGCTCGACGTCGATGAGGCCGCCGCCGCGGCCCGGTCGATGGCCCGCTGGGCGGCCGTGCGCACGCTCGCGGTGGCCGTGGCCGGTCAGCTGCCGGTCCTCCTCCTCCTGGTCTGCACGCCGTGGCTGCTGGGGCAAGGTGTCTCGGCGGGAGCGCTGGCGGGTGCCCTCACCTATCTGCTTCAGGCCCTGCTGCCCGCCCTGCACTCACTGATGACGGTGCTCGGCGCCGCGGGCGCCCGGCTGCTCGTGGTCCTCGGCCGGCTCACCGAGCCGTACCCGGACACGGCCGTTGCCCCTCCCGCCGCAAGCCCCCGGCCCGGTCCCCCGACCGGTGGGGCGGCGGTGGAAGTGCGGGGCGTCCGGGTCTCCTTCGGGTCGCGGGCGCGTCCCGTCCTGGACGGGCTGGACCTGTCCGTCGCCGAGGGGGAGCACCTCGCGGTCGTCGGGCCGAGCGGCATCGGCAAGTCGACACTGCTCCAGGTCGTGGCCGGCACCCTGGCGCCCTCCGAGGGGACGGTGCGGCTGGCCGGGCACCCCCTCGTGCCGGCGCCACCCACGGACCTGACGGGCCTGCGCACCCTTCTCCCACAGGACGCGTACGTGTTCACCGGCACGCTCCGGGACAACCTCTGCTACCTGCGCCCGCACGCCCCGCGAGCGGCCGTGGAGGAGACCGTGCGGGCGCTGGAACTGGAGCCGCTCGTGGCCAGGGTCGGCGGCCTCGACGCGACCCTGACACCGCGGACCCTCTCCCAGGGCGAGCGGCAGCTCATCGCCCTCGGTCGTGCCCACCTCTCCCCGGCGCCCGTGCTGCTGCTCGACGAGGCGACGTCCCATCTGGATCCCTCGACGGAGGCGGTGGCCGAGCGGGCTCTCGCCGCCCGCCCGGGGACCCTGGTCGTGGTGGCCCACCGGCTGTCGTCGGCGCTCCGGGCGGACCGCGTCCTCGCCCTCGACGGCACGCACGCCCGGTGCGGAACGCACGAGGAACTGCTCGTGCGTTCCGCTCTGTACCGGGACCTGGTGGGGCACTGGCACGGCACGGGCCGCTGACACGACCGGCGGCCGCGGTCCGTGCACGTGCCGGAGCGGCCCGGTCCGCCGACCCGGTCAGGTCCAGCCGGCTCCCTGCGCGATGCGGATCGCGTCCACCCGGTTGCGGGCCCCCACCTTGCGGATGACGCTCGCCATGTAGTTCCGGACCGTCCCCTGGGACAGGTGCAGCGACGCGGCGACCTCCGCTATCGGCTGCCCCTTGGCGGCCAGCGCCAGTACGGTCAACTCCCGCTGCGTGAGGGGCATTTCCGCCGCCGCCAGGAAACCGGCGGCGAGTGCCTCGTCCACGAACCGGTCGCCCTTCGCCGCGCGGCGCACCGCGGTGAGTAATCGGCACTTGGAGCCGTCCTTGTCGACGAACCCGAGGGCACCGGCCTCATGGGCCCTTCGCAGCACCCCCGGCCGCTGCGCCGGGACGAGCGCCACGAGGGCGCCCCTGCCGGCCGCCGTCCGGTCAGCGGCCCTGGCCGGCTCGAGGCACTCGGCGTCGATGACGTAGACGTCCGGCACAGGAGCGCCAGAAGTCGGTCTCTGTGGCCAGTGCGCAACTGAGGAGACATCGAACTCGCCGCCGCAGCGCAGCAGTTCCTCGAGCGCCGCCCGCAGCAGCCCGGCCTCGTACACCACAGTCACCCGTATCATTTCCCACCCTCGCTATGCCCGTCACACGGTTCGGCGTGACGTTCCTGATCCGCCCCTCCTCTGAGTGCCCCCGCGATGGTCCGGGGAACGGGGCTTTCGGAAGCGCAGGGGCGCACGAGGTGGCGGATTGGCCGGATGAGTACCCGGGCCGTGGAGCCGGTGCAGGCCATCGAGGGCTCGGTAGAAAGGCACCGCACGACAAATGGCCTGATACCGCGCACGCGTGAGCTGTGGGCGGAGGGCGCACACCGGCGTCGGCCGGCTGCCGTGGGTCCCGGCATCACTCGTGAGGGTGGCCTTCACCCAGGTTCAGGCGGGCGGGCCACACCTGGCGTCGTCGGGGCCGGATGCCGTTCGAGCCGGTCGTGCCGTCCTGTTCCGAGGGGCTCCGTTCCGCGGTAACGGCCACGCGGACGGGCGGCAAGGGCCATGATGGAGACATGGTGGGCCTCGAGGGTGTGGGACAACCGCGGCAGCGCGTCAGCGCGACCGCCGCACGGTGGGTACCGGCCGCCGACGACGAACAGGCCCTGAAGGCCGTCGAGTTGTACGGCAACCCAACCGACGCGGAGGTGCGCCTCCCCTCCCGGCCCGAGTCCGCCGCCACCGCCCGGCGGCTCACCCAGTGCGTGGTGCTGCGCCAGTGGGCGCTGCCGGCGCAGACGGGCGAGTACGCGGTCCTGCTCGTCTCCGAGCTCGTCGGCAACGCGGTACGTCACACCGGGGCGCGGGTGTTCGGCTTACGGATGCTGCGCCGCCGCGGCTGGATCCGCATCGAGGTGCGCGATCCGTCCCGGGGGCTGCCCTGTCTGATGCCCGTCGGCGAGATGGACACCAGCGGCCGGGGACTGTTCCTCGTCGACAAGCTCGCCGACCGCTGGGGCGTGGACCTGCTGCCGCGCGGCAAGACCACCTGGTTCGAGATGCGGGTCGCCGACCGCTGAGCGCGTCGCCGTACGCCGGCGGGCCGGCGCTCCACACAGAAGCCCCCGTGCGCCGCGATGGCGGCGACTCGGGGG
>NZ_JBSGZJ010000464.1:0-5574 GCF_053610925.1 Streptomyces sp. NPDC054847
GTGCGAAGGCCGCCGACGATGAAGCCGCCCGCCGGCTCCAGGGTCTCCTCGGGGACCGCCAGCCGCAGGGCGGGGAAGCGGGCGAAGAGGGCCGGGAGGGCGATCGTGGCCTCCATGCGGGCCAGCGGGGCGCCGATGCAGCGGTGCACGCCGACACCGAAGGACAGATGGTCGTCGGCCGCGCGCGTGGCGTCGAAGGCCGCCGCGTCCTCGCCGTAGCGCGACGGGTCGTTGCCCGCCGCCGCGTACGTCGTCAGGATCGCGTCGCCGGCCGGGACGGTGACCCCGCCGACGGTGATGTCGGACACCGCGAACCGCAGCGGCAGCGAAGCGATCGACGGGCGGACCCGCAGCACCTCCTCGATCACCTGCTCCCAGCTGATCGCGCCGGCCCTCACGGCGGCCAGCTGCTCGGGGTGCTCGAGCAGCGCGACGACGGCGTTGCCGATCAGGTTGACCGTCGTCTCGAAGCCGGCGCCGATGACCAGGAGCAGGGTGTAGAGGAGTTCCTCGTCGCTGAGCCGGTCGCCGTCCTCGTCACGGACCTTGATCAGTTCCGTGGTCATGTCGTCGCCCGGGTGCTCGGCCTTGTGCGCGATGAGCGAGCCGAGGACCGCGCCGATCTGCTCCTGGACCATGGCCGCGTGCTCCGGGGTCGGGTCGGAGGTGTCCATGATGGCGGCGATCAGCCGCCCGGTGGCCTCGCGCAGCTCCTCGGGCACACCGAACAGCTCGCAGATCATCCGCATGGGCAGCGGATGCGCGAACGCGGCCTTCACGTCCACCACTTCGCCGTTCGCGCCGGCCGCGTCCAGTTCCGTCAGCAGCTCCTCGGTGATGGCCTCCACCCGGTCGCGCATCGCCTCGGTGCGCCGGGCGGTGAAGCTGGGGGCGACGAGCCTGCGAAGCCGGGTGTGGTCGCTGCCGTAGGTCGACAGCATGTTGACCACGCCCACCCAGCCGAGGATCCAGCCCCACTCCGGGCGCTCGCCGATCTCGGGGAACAGCGACCAGTGCTTACGCGGGTCCTTGCTGACCTGAGGGTCGAGGATCAGGGCCTTGAGGGTGTCGTAACCGGTCGGCGCCCAGGCGGGTATGCCGCCGGGCAGCTCGACGGGCACCACCGGACCGAGGGAACGGAGCTTCGCGCACTCGGCGATGATGTCGGCACCGAACGGATCGACGGCCACACGGGTGGACACGGTCATGAACGGTCTCCTGCCTGGTCGGGGCTGTGAGGTGTGAATCTGACGGGCAGCGCCGTCAGCGAACGGTGGAACGGGCCCGGCCGCCAGCTGAGCCGCTCACGCGGTACGACCGGCTGAAGGTCCGGCAGCCACTGGGTGAGGCGCTCGATGGCCTCCGTGGCGATCAGCAGGGCGGGCTGCTTCACGGGGCAGGCGTGCTCACCCGCGGAGAACGACAGGTGCGAGGCGTCGTGGCGGTGGTGCGTCCCGGCGAAGTCCTGCTCGGCGAAGTGGCCCAGCGCTCCGTACGAGACGACGACCGGGACCGCCGCCTGGACCCAGACGCCGTGGAAGGAAACGGACTCGCGGGCGAAGTGGATGCCGTAGTTCGACAGCGGGGTCTCGTAGCGGAGCACCTCGAGGACCGCGTCCATCACCGGCCGGGAGCCACTGGTGAGGGTCGAGTAGTAGTCGGGGTTGCCGAGGATCCGCGAGAGCGCGTTGGAGACGAGGTTGGCGCTCGGCTCGTGGCCCGCCCCGAGGGTGAGGAAGACCTGCCAGGTGACCTCCTCCGGCGTGAGGGCCAGCGGGTGGTCCAGGAGCCGGCTGGTGATGTCGGGGCCGCGCCGCACCGACTTGGCGGCGATCAGCTCCAGCACGTACCTGCCGTATTCGGCCTCGCCCTCCGCCGCGCGGTCGCCGCCCTCCATCATCGCGCCGAGCGCGGCGTCGAGCCGGCCGGACTCGCTGTCGGGCAGCCCGAAGAGGTTGTTGAAGATCAGCGCCATCAGCGGCCGGGCGAACTCGGTGACGAGGTCCGCGGAGCCGGCCGGGCCGAAGCGGCCGACGAGCACGTCCACCGCGTGGTGGACGCGTTCGCGCAGGTCGTGCGGTTCCACCAGGTCGAACGCGTCGGTGAGGCTGCGGCGGTAGCGGATGTGCGCGTCGCCGTCCGCGAAGAGGGTGTTGGGCCGCCAGCGCATCATGCCGAGGACGGGGGAGTCCTCCGGGACGGTGGCCTCCCAGGGCCGCGGGTCGTGCGACCACGTCTCTGGGTCGTGCAGCAGGTCGAGGGCGGCGCGGCGGTCGGTGACGACGTACGCGGGCACACCGGGGGCGAGCTCCGCCCAGCCGACCGGACCCTGCGCCCGCAGCGCCGCGTAGTAGGCGTGCGGGTCGGCCGCGAAGCCCTCTTCCCACAGTCGTACGGGCGCGGACAGCGAGAACGCGTCGGCGCGGGCAGGATAGGCGGCGTTCAACGGAGCTCCGTCCGGCGGCTGTTGCGGTCGATGAGGTGCTGGACCAGGGCGAGCAGCGCGTCGACGGAGGAGTTGGTGTCGCGGGCGTCGCACATCACCAGCGGGGTGTCGTGCTCGAGGTCGAGGGCGCGGCGCAGCTGCTCCTCGCCGTAGTTCTTGGAGTCGGGGAAGGTGTTCAGGGCGACGGCGTACGGCAGCCCCGACTCCTCGACCATGCCGAGGACGTCGAAGGAGTCGTCGATCCGGCGGGTGTCGACGAGCACGAGCGCGCCGAGCGCCCCGTAGGCGATGTCGTTCCACAGGGAACGGAAACGTTCCTGGCCGGGGGTGCCGAAGAGATAGAGCACGATCCCGCCGCCCAGCGAGATCCGTCCGAAGTCGATGGCGACGGTCGTCGTCGTCTTGTCGCGCACCCCGGCCAGGTCGTCGACGGCGACCGACGCCTGCGTGAGGTGTTCCTCGGTGTGCAGCGGCCGGATCTCGGAGACGGAGTCGATCAGCGTCGTCTTGCCGACGCCGAAGGGGCCGGCCACGAGGATCTTGACCAGTTCCCGCGCGGTGTCGGGCAGATGCAGACCGGCCTCGGCGGAGTCCCGCTCACGCGAGGACGGGCCGGAGCTCGCGGGCGGGCTAAAGCTTGAGGGCGCGGAGGCCATCGGCCACTCTCTTCAGAAGGTCACGGTCGGGCAGGGCTGCGGAGGGGACCGGTGGGCGTGCGCGCACCAGGCCCTGGTCGATCAGGGCGGCGGCCAGGACACGGACCGCGGAGACCGGCAGCTTCAGCAGGGCGGCCGTCTCCACCACGGTCAGCGAACCGCCGTCGAGCGCCTCGAGCACGGCGTGCTGGGCGGCGGGCAGGCCGGCGGGCGCGGGCCCGCCGGCGCCGGTCAGCACCGACAGGCGCTCCAGGCTGTTGCGACTGGGCCGCGCCACCCCGCCGGTGGACAGGTAGGCGGGCACCAGGGGGCGGCCGCTCCGGCGGCCGGTCATACCGCTGTGCCGCCGTCGGCCACCCGGGGCGCCGCGGCCATGGCCTTCTCACCGAGCCGGGCGACCTGGGAGTGGACCCGGTGGCCCAGCAGGTCGAGGCGTACCTCCGGGCTGCCGTACGCGGCCACGCACGTGCCGTGGTCCGTGGGCGCGACCAGGATGTAGCCGTGGTCGGACTCGATGACAACCTGCCGCAGCCGGGCGGCGTCCTCGTCGGCGAACGCGGCGGCTGCCGTACGGCACGCCCCCTGGACGGTGCTGATGATCGCTGCGACGCGTTCCGCCGAATCCTGGGAGAGCGCGGCGGAGTAACCGGAGACGAGCCCGTCCCTGGTCAGCAGCGCGGCGGCCCGGACATGCGGGATTTCGAGGATCGGATCGAGCACCCAGGCGGCTTCACCGGGGTCGCGGCTGGTCATCGGGGGTCGTTCCCTTCGATCTCTGCGGCGTTGCGCGCCGCGGCCGTTGCGGACTGCAGCGCCCCGAGCGCCGCGGCGGACTCCTCGGGGGTGCGGGCGGGTGCCGCGGGCGCGGCCGGTTCGGGGGCGGGCGCCGCCAAGGATGCTTCGGCGCGGACCCGGCGGCGGCGCTGCGGGAGCTGGTCGCCGTCCTGGGCGGGGTCGGGCACCGGCTCGTGGACGGGCTCGTCGCCGTGCGACGACGGTGCGGCGGCCGGGGGCGTGGCGGATGCCGGGAGCTGCGGCTGCGTCGCGGGGTGCGGTTCAGGGCGGGGCTGCTCGGGGCCGGCGGGCTGCGCCTGCCGGTCGGTCCGGTCCTGCCGGGCCGGCGGGGTCTGCTCCGTGTGCCCTGCCTGCTCGGCCGCGAGCTCGGGCTCCGCCGAACTCCGGGTGGAGCGTGCGGCGCTGACGGCGGGCGGGTGCAGGACGGGGTCGATACGGCTCAGCAGATGGCTCTTGATGAGCAGCACGGCCCGTACACCCCCGTACGGCGACGGCGTGGACAGGTCCACGGACACGTCGAACTGCCGCGTGAGCCGGCCGATCGCCGCCAGTCCCATCCGGGGCGGGTCGCCGAGGTCGGACAACAGGATCGGGTCGTCCCCGGCCACCAGCCGCTGCGCCGCGGCCCGTTCGTCGCTCGCCATGCCGACGCCAGCGTCGTCGACCGTCACCGAGACGCCGTGGTGGACGCGTTCGAGGTTCACCACCACGGCGGTGTCCGGCGAGGAGTGGCGCAGCGCGTTGTCGAGCAGCTCGGCGACGATGATCGCCACCGGCTCGACGGCGTGCGACACGAGCGCGGTGCCCGGCTCCAGGTGGTTGTGCACCTGGACCCGGTGGTAGCCCACGAGCCGGGCCTGTCCGCCCGTGACGGCGTCGACCAGGTGCGACTCCTCGCGGGCGAGCCCCACCCATGCCCCGCACACGACGGCGGCGACCTGGGCGCGGCGCAGCGACTGCTCGTTCTCGTGGTCGAGGGCGAAGAGGGTCTGCGCCAGCTCCGGGTCGTCGTAGCGCTGCTGGAGCCCGCGCAGCACGTCCTGCAGCCGGTAGAGCCCCGCCTGGATCTCACGGGTCGCGCCGCGCATACCGGCGCGGGCGGCGGCGTCGACGCGCTTGCGTTCCTGGGCCATGGCGGTGCGCAGCGCTTCGAGCACGGCCTCCGTCCTCGCACCCGCCGGCCCCAGCGGTCCGGGCACCCGGACGTGCGGGTGGGCGGTCCGGGTGGCCTCCGCGGGCATCCGCTCCGCGGCGAGGTGGGCGATCTCGGCGGCGAAGGCCTGGGCCGCGCGGTCCACTTCGTGCCGGGCGGCGTCGAGATGCGACCGGAGCGTGGTGATCTCCTCGCGCTGCCGGGCCCGTTCCCGCCGGGAGCGGATGAGCCCGCCTCCCAGGACGAGCGCCGACAGCGTCCCGGCGGCCAGGCCGCCGGCGGCCAGGTCCGGTATCTCGATCATCGAATTAGACCTCGGGAGAGCAGGGTGTGGGGGGCGCCGTGAGGCGCGCCAGCCAAGTACACACTGCCGCTGAGCGGTTGCGCTCGGTTTCCGTCGAAGATCCTTTGGTTTTGTCCGGTCGGTGGCCCATTGTTTACGAAGTGTCTGAGTGTGGCTCAGAACACAGTTCTGGACCGGCGATTCGTTCGCGGACATGCCACGGCCGCGGCGGCTCCCCCTC
>NZ_JBSGZJ010000465.1:0-5546 GCF_053610925.1 Streptomyces sp. NPDC054847
GCCCCTTTTTTTCGGTCCTGCGGGAGAGTCTGCCCCGGGCGGCGGAGGCGTCGCTGGTCCTGCACCGGAGTCCCGCTCGACCGGCCGCCGTGCGGCGTGGGTTCACCCGGCTTCTCCCATCAGGACGGCCTTGGGGCCGGGGAGGAGAGAGTGGGCCGACGAGCCCGGTCGTTCACGGCGGGGACGTCGCCACCGGTACCGGCGCCGGTTCGGGCAGGGTGAGCTGCCGGTGGGCCGTGCGGCTCCAGGGGAAGCCGTGGTAGAGGTGCAGCGTCTGGGAGCGGCCGGTGTCGGCGGTCACGCACACCGAGGCCAACACGTCGGGTACGGGTTCCAGTTCCATGAAGCGCCATCGTCCGGGTGCCTCGTCGGGGGGCGGGCGGAAGCCGAGTACGCCCATGTCCTCGGCGAGGTGGAAGGCGAAGCTGTCGAAGGCGAGGCCGAGGCCGAGGCCGCGTGCTTTGGCGTAGGCCTCCTTCAGGGTCCACAGCCGCAGGACGCGCCGGTCGCGCGGCCGGCCGGGGGCGGCGTCGGCCACCCATCGCTGTTCCTCTTCCGCGAAGGTCTCCACGATGGTCGCAAGTCCCCGGTCGGCGCGGTCGAGGCGTTCCACGTCCACCCCGATGCGGTGGCGGCGGACGACGCCGAGCAGGTTGTGGCCGTGGGCGTGCGACAGGTTGAAGTCGAGTTCGCGGCCGCCGCGGGGCAGTCCCTGGGCGGGTTTTTGCAGGAACGGCCGGCCGCGTGAGGAGCGCCAGATGACGGCCTCCGCCTCGGGGACGCCGCTTTCCAGGGCGAGTACGCGCCGGACCAGGGTGTGGGCGACGAGGTACTGGCGCCGGTCGCGTTCGAACAGGAAGCGTGCGGCGATCTCCCGTTCGTGTTCGTCGAGCCAGTGGGTGGCCAGGGTGGCGGCGATCACGGGGGCGAGTTCGTCGTTGGGGCAGAACCACAGTTTGACCGGTTCGGTTCCGCCCGGGGCGGCCTCGGGGAGGTCCGCCGTCGCGGGGCTGGTCATCGGGTTTGCGCGCCTTCCCCTTCGGGCGGCCGGCCGAGCCACAACTCGCGGCGCAGGAACGCCGAGGGGGGCAGTGGGGGCGGCGGGGCGGCGCCGGGCCGGTGCTGCAGGGCGGCCCAGTCGATGTCGAGGCCGGACAGCCACAGCCGGGTCAGTGTCTCGGTGCGGCCGCCGCGCCACAGTGCCGTGAGGTAGTCGCGGGTCTCGGGTGCCTGTGCCATGCCCAGCGGGTCCGGCGTGGCGTCGCGCAGGTCGGCGAAGCGTGTCCCGGTGGCGTCGGTGAGGCCGGTGGGTGTGGCGGTGGTGTGGGCGAACTCCCGCAGCCGGTGGACGAGGTGGTCGGTGTCGTCGGCGGGCAGGGCGATCCGGCACGGCCGGCAGGAGCGCCCGGCGCGCAGGGCGCGGGCGACGTCGGCCAGGGCGGCGGGTGTGTCCGTGGACCGGTGTTCGTGGCCGGCCAGCCAGTCGGCGAGCCGTGCGGCGTCGGCGCGCAGGTGCTCGGGGGTGGGCGCGGAGAGCAGGATCTGCTCGCCGGGCCGGACGTCGTCGTCCGGTGCCGGCTGCGGTGGGGGTGGCAGGTGTTCCTCGAGGACGGTTCGGGCCGCGGGTCCGCCGTCCGGTGCGATCTCGACGGTGGCCCGGCGTGGCTGTTCACGGCCCTGGGTGTCGCGGGGCCGCGGCCACGGCCGGGCCGTGCCGTCCGGTTCGGCGGGGGCGAGTGTGGCGTGCCGCAGTTGGAGGACGGCGGAGGTCAGGGCGGCGAGGCCGGTGGCCGCCCCGGCGTCGCCCACCCGGCGCAGGATCGTGCGGTGTGTCTCGTGCAGGTCGCCCTCGGGGGCGCAGGGGCCGCCGGGGCCGCACCAGGTGCGGGTGGAGCGTACGACGGCGTGGATGCGGTCGCCGTCGGCGAGTGCGCGGGCGAGCGGCTTGAGCACCACGGCTCCGGCGCCCTCGCCGGCGTGGTGGCGTCCGCGGGAGGGGTGGAGGAGCAGTTCCACCCCGCCGACGACGGCGAGCGCGCATTCCCCGCGTCGCAGTGCCTCGGTGGCCAGGTGCACGGCGGCGAGTCCGGAGGAGGCGGCCGCGTCGACGGCCTGTCCCGGGCCGGTGAGTTTCAGCAGTGTCTGCAGGGTGCCGGGCAGGCCCCAGTGGCCGCTGGGCGGCATCTGCCGCCCGCCGTGCGCCCAGGCCTCGGCGGCCAGGAGCGTGTAGTCGGCGGTGGTGACGGCGGCGAACACGCCGACGCTGCGGCCCTGCCCGTCCGGTCCGGTCAGGGCGTCGAGGCGGGCGCCGGTGCAGCCGGCGTTCTCCATCGCCTCCCAGGCGACTTCCAGGAAGATGCGTTCCTGCGGGTCCATCAGCGCGCCCTCGTCGGCGCTCAGTCCGAAGAAGGCCGGGTCGAAGTCGGCGGCGCCGTCGAGGAAATGGGCGCGCTGGCCGGCCGTGAGCGGGTGGGGGCCGGGACGGTGGGAGGGACCGGCGGAGGAGGTGTCGCGTCCTTCGCGCAGGTTCTCCCAGTAGCGCTCAAGGTCGGGTGCGAGCGGGTACCGGCCGGCGATCCCGACGACGGCGACACCCGTGCCGTCCCCGGCGGCGGGCGCGGGCCCGGCCGGGTGGGCGGCGGGCAGGGGCGGCGGACCGGTGTCCGGGGTGTGCGCGCCGGCGTTCACCAGCAGCCGCACGGCGTCGGCCCGTTCCAGCGTGCCGGCCTTGAACCGGGTCAGCACTTCACGTTCGTCCATGATCCCCCCTGGGTGTTTCAGGACCGGGCGGACAGCAGGCCGAGGGCCTCGTCGACCGAGATCCGCCCGCCGCGTACGGCGTCCAGCAGCGCGCCCAGCTCCGCGGTCCGGCCCTCCGCCGCGGCGGGTGCCTGTCCCGCGGCCGTGTCCGCGTCGGGCACGGCGACGGCGACGGGGGCGGGGGGTGCCGGGGTGGGGGTGGTGGGCAGCAGGCCGCTGATGTGGGTGGCCAGCGCGGCGAGGCTCGGGTGGTCGTACAGCGTGACGGGCCGCTCGCGCAGGCCGTAGGTGCGGTTGATGACGGCCACGAACTCCGAGCCGAGGATGGAGTCGACGCCCAGCAGGTTGAAGGCGGCCGTGGTGTCGATGTCCCACGGGTCGCAGCACAGGATGCGGGCCAGTTCCTCGCGCAGGACGTCCAGGACGGGACCGGCGGGCGCGGCGGCCGCGGGGGTGCGGGAGGGGGGGACGGACGCCGAGGCGGTGGAGGCGGGTGCCTGGCCGGGCATGCCCAGTTCGCGTGCCACATGGCGGGCGAAGGCCAGCGGTGTGGGGTGGTCGAAGAGCGCGGCGGCCTTGACGGCGGTGCCGTAGCGGGCGTTGAGGGTGGCCACGAACTCCACGACGAGCAGCGAGTCCAGGCCGATGGCCCGGAAGGTCTGTTCGGGGTCGATCTTCTCGGGTTTCAGGTGCAGTACGCCGGCGAGCATGGTCACGAGCTCGCTCACCACGTCGTCGGTGGGTGCGGCGGGGGCGGTACGGGGTGCGCTGTCGCGTTCCGCGGGCATGGCGTGGCTCCAAGGGGTGTCGTCCCGGCCGGGCCGGGTGACAGAGGTGTCGGTGGTGGATCGCGGCACGGCCGGTCTCCGCCGTTTCGGCCGGACCCGGGTTCCTGCCGGGGCTCGTTACGGTCTCTTCGCCGCGCGGGCGGGCCGTTTCACGCCGCCTCCGCCGTGACGCCTCGGCCGGCGGGGGGCCGGGTGCGGTAGCGGGTGGTGTGGCCGGGTGGGACCAGGGCGGGCAGCAGGGGCTGCCACAGGGCGGTGACCCGGTCGGCGAGTTCGCCGGGGCGGGGCGGGGGCACGGTGGCGCAGGCCAGGACCCCGATCCCGCACACGACCGCCGACAGCAGCGTCTCGCAGCCCTCGGCGGGCAGGTCCTCGTTCAGGTCACCCGCCGCGCGGGCCTGGCCCAGCAGCCGCAGCACCTCGGTGGTCCACGTCCGGTGGACGTCGGCGACGGGCGGCTGCCGGCCGGCGCACTCGTTCGCGATCCGCAGCGCGGCCCGTACCACCGGGTCCTCGTGCAGCATCCGGGCCAGCCAGTGCGTCAGGTCGATGAGTGTCTGCACCGGCGCGGCGCCCGCCTGCCACTGCTCCTGGACGAAGTCGCCCAGCGCCTGCCGGCCGTGTTCCTGTACCGCGTCGGCGAGAGCGTCCTTGGAGGCGAAGTGGAAGTACAGCGCCCCCTTCGTCACTCCTGCGGCACCGGCGATCTGGCCCAGCGTCGCCTGCGCGAATCCGTGACGGTCGAACATCAGCGCCCCGGCGTGCACCAGCCCGCGACGGGTCCGCTCCGACCTGGCCTGCATCCCCAGTCTCCTTCCTGCCCCTGCACGTCCTGGCCGGGCCTCAGCCGGCCACACGGGACAACCGCTCACCCGTGCGGGTGGCGGGGTTGTCGGGGACGGTGTCGGCCTGGGCGGTCAGGATGGACCGCTGCAGGCGGCGCAGTGCGGCCGACGGTTCCAGTCCCAGCTCCCGTACCAGCGTCCCCCGCAGCCGCTGGTACACCTCCAGCGCCTCGCTGCGCCGGCCCGACCGGTGCAGCGCCAGCATCAGCTGACCGTGCAGGTTCTCGTGCGTGCGGTACCGGCTCACCAGGACCGTCAGCTCGCCCAGCACCTCACGGTGCCGGCCCAGTCGCAGATCCGCCTCGATCCGCTGGTCCAGCGCGCACAGCCGGCTCTCCTCCAGCCGCCGCACATGCATCTGCAGCAGCGCCCCGGCCTGCACATCGGCCAGCACCCCGCCCGTCCACAGCTCCAGGGACTGGCGCAGCACCCGCGCCGCCCCGGCGAAGTCCCCGGCGTCCATCGCCCGGTAGCCGCGCCCCGCCAGCAGTTCGAACTCCCCCACGTCGCTGGTCCCGCCCCCCGACACCAGCACGTAGCCGCCCGGGGACGTCACCAGCACCTCTTTCGCCGACCCTCCCCCGCCGGGCGCGCCGTCGCCGGTTCTGCCGTCACCGGCCGACGCCAGCGCCCCTGAGATCAGGTCCCGCAGCTGCAGCACGTATGTCTGCAGTGTCGTGCGGGCACTGCGCGGCGGGCACTGTCCCCACAGTTCCTCCGTCAGCGACGCCACCGGAACCACCCGGTCCGCGTGCAGCGCCAGCAGCGCCAGCACCTGACGCGGCTTGGGTGCCGTCGGCGTCACCGACACCCCGTTCACCCGCACCCCGAACTCCCCCAGCACCTCGATATCCACGCCGTCTCCCCTGTTCGCGCATGTATGCGAGTACTCCTCCAGCACAACGAGTAAAAAACAGGGCGGACGGTTTGTCAATATAGGACCGTCCGCCCTGTTTCCCGTGCACCGCCCGCCACCTGCGGAACGTCTACTTCCCTTGCCTGACATAGCTTTTTCGGGGATCCTGATCACCTCCCCCGCCCGCCCACCCTAAGCTGCGACGGCTCGAGCGAGCCTCAATTACATACCGCGCAAGCGGTTTCTTAGTCCGCGTCGGCCGTGTGGGGAGCGGTGGTCCGTCGTGCGGTCCGGTCC
>NZ_JBSGZJ010000466.1:0-5542 GCF_053610925.1 Streptomyces sp. NPDC054847
CCGGGAGGGGGCGGCGCCGTGGCGCCCCCTCGTTACTTCTTGGCCGTGGCCCAGGCGTGCTGTATCACCAGGTCGGCCTTCACCTCGTTGAGCTGGGTGGCGACCGCCGAAGGGGCGGTGCCGCCGCGGCCGTTGCGGGAGGCCAGCGCGCCGGGCACGTTCAGGACGGTGCGGACTTCGGGCGTGAGGTGCTCGGAGATCTTGGCGAACTGCTCGTCCGTCAGCTGGTCCAGTTCGATGCCCAGCTGTTCGCACTCCTTGACGCACTCGCCCGCGACCTCGTGCGCGACGCGGAACGGCACGCCCTGCTTGACCAGCCACTCGGCGATGTCCGTGGCGAGCGAGAAGCCGGCCGGGGCGAGCTCCTCCATCCGCTCGCGGTTGACGGTCAGCGTGGCCATCATGCCCGTGAAGGCGGGGAGCAGGACCTCGAGCGTGTCGCAGGAGTCGAAGACCGGCTCCTTGTCCTCCTGGAGGTCGCGGTTGTACGCGAGCGGGAGGGCCTTGAGCGTGGCGAGCAGCCCGGTCAGGTTGCCGATGAGCCGGCCGGACTTTCCGCGCGCCAGCTCCGCGATGTCCGGGTTCTTCTTCTGCGGCATGATCGACGAACCGGTGGAGAAGGCGTCGTGCAGGGTCACGAAGGAGAACTCCTTCGTGTTCCAGATGATGATCTCCTCGGCGATCCGCGAGAGGTTCACGCCGATCATCGCGGTGATGAAGGCGAACTCCGCGACGAAGTCCCGCGACGCGGTGCCGTCGATGGAATTGCCTGCCGAACCGCGCTCGAAGCCGAGGTCGGCGGCGACCGCCTCCGGGTCGAGCCCGAGGGAGGAACCGGCCAGAGCCCCGGAGCCGTACGGGGAGACGGCCGTGCGGGTGTCCCACTGGCGCAGCCGCTCGGCGTCCCGCGACAGCGACTGGACGTGCGCCAGGACGTGGTGGGCGAAGAGGACCGGCTGCGCGTGCTGGAGGTGCGTACGGCCGGGCATGGCCACGTCCGGGTGGGCCTCGGCCAGGCCGACGAGGGCGTCCTGGAGGTCGGCGATCAGGCCGCCGATGATCCGGGCGTGGTCGCGCAGGTACATCCGGAAGAGCGTGGCGACCTGGTCGTTGCGGGACCGGCCGGCGCGGAGCTTGCCGCCGAGGTCGGGGCCGAGACGCTCGAGCAGGCCCCGCTCGAGGGCGGTGTGGACGTCCTCGTCGGCGATGGTGCCGGTGAAGTCGCCGGACGCCACGTCGGCCTCGAGGCGGTCGAGCCCGTCGAGCATCCGCGTCAGCTCGTCGTCGGTGAGCAGACCCGCCTTCCGCAGGACGCGGGCGTGGGCACGGGAGCCGGCGATGTCGTACGGCGCGAGCCGCCAGTCGAAGTGCACGGACGCGGACAGCTTCGCCAGCGCCTCTGCCGGACCGTCGGCGAAGCGGCCGCCCCAGAGCCGGACGTCACCGTTGTTGCTGCTCACAGCTCGAGCTCCTTGGATGAGGGTGTGAAGGCGCCTCCCCGCCGCGACGAGGAGGCGCACTGTTCAACGCAGGCGGGTTACGCCAGGTCCCGCTTGGCGGCGATCTTCTGCGACAGGCCGAAGATCTCGATGAAGCCCTGCGCCTTGGACTGGTCGAACGTGTCGCCCGAGTCGTAGGTGGCGAGGTTGAAGTCGTACAGCGACTCGTCGGACTTCCGGCCGGTGACGACGGCCCGGCCGCCGTGCAGGGTCATCCGGATGTCGCCGGTGACGTGCTGGTTGGCCTCGTTGATGAAGCCGTCCAGGGCGCGCTTGAGCGGGGAGAACCACAGGCCGTCGTAGACCAGCTCGCCCCAGCGCTGCTCGACCTGCCGCTTGTACCGGGCGAGCTCGCGCTCGACGGTGACGTTCTCCAGCTCCTGGTGCGCGGTGATCAGCGCGATGGCGCCGGGGGCCTCGTAGACCTCGCGGGACTTGATGCCGACGAGCCGGTCCTCGACCATGTCGATCCGGCCGATGCCCTGGGCGCCGGCCCGCTCGTTGAGCTGCTGGATGGCCTGGAGGACGGTGACGGGCTTGCCGTCGATGGCGACCGGGACGCCGGCCTTGAAGGAGATGACGACCTCGTCGGCCTCGCGCTGCTCGGCCGGGTTCGAGGTGTATTCGTAGATGTCCTCGATCGGCGCGTTCCAGATGTCCTCCAGGAAGCCGGTCTCGACGGCCCGCCCGAAGACGTTCTGGTCGATGGAGTACGGCGACTTCTTGGTGGTGGCGATCGGGAGCTGCTTCTCCTCGCAGAAGGCGATCGCCTTGTCCCGGGTCATCGCGTAGTCACGGACCGGGGCGATGCACTTCAGCTCGGGCGCGAGGGCGACGATGCCGGCCTCGAACCGCACCTGGTCGTTGCCCTTGCCGGTGCAGCCGTGGGCGACGGTGGTCGCGCCGTGCTTCTTGGCGGCGGCGACGAGGTGCTTGACGATCGTCGGCCGGGAGAGGGCGGAGACCAGCGGGTAGCGGTCCATGTAGAGGGCGTTGGCCTTGATCGCGGGGAGGCAGTACTCCTCGGCGAACTCGTCCTTGGCGTCGGCCACCTCGGCCTCCACCGCACCGCAGGCGAGCGCGCGCTTGCGGATGACGTCCAGGTCCTCGCCGCCCTGGCCGACGTCCACGGCAACGGCGATGACCTCGGCGCCCGTCTCCTCGGCGATCCAGCCGATGGCGACGGAGGTGTCCAGGCCGCCCGAGTAGGCGAGTACGACGCGCTCGGTCACGGGTTTCTCCTTACGGTGCATACGCTGATGGGTATAACTATGCAGTCCTCCGTATGGTTTGTCAATCGACGGGGAAACCCGCTGGTCGGCGCCGCTCTCCCGCTCCTAGGGTGGGCCGCGTCCATCAGCTCGGGAGGGGTGCGGCGCATGGGCAAGCGGTGGAACGACGCGGCGGCCAGGGAGGCCGTGAGGCTCCTGCTGGAGGGGCGCACGGCGAGCGAGGCGCTGGACTTCGACGACCCGGCCTGCTGGACGGCACTGGACGAGGCAGCCCGGGCCTTCGGGCGGTACGGGTGGGAGGAGTACGACCCAGGGGCGTCCCACCGGCTGCGGCAGCGGCCGGAGACCGCCCTGTGCCACCCGGACGGGCGGGTCCGCGAGGACGCGCTCGCCACCGGCCCCCGGACGCCCGCCTTCTGGCACCTCGTCGTCGTGCGCTGCACCGACTGGGCGGAGCCGGTACGGCTGCGCGCCCGCGCACTGCTCACGGAGCGGCTGCGGAGCGGACCGGAACAGACCCTGCGCGCACTCACGCCGCTGGTGCTGCGTCTCGGCCGCCGCGAGGAGGGCGCCTGGGCGCGCGACCTCTTCGACGCGGCTCTGCGCGCCGTTCCGCAGCTCGCGCCGAGCCTCCTGCGGGACACGCGGGACAGCGCGACGCGGCGTCTCGCCGCGCGGATCATGCTGGACCGCGGCCTGCTGGATGTACGGGCACTGGCACGCCACGCCGCGGACGACCGGGATCCGGCCCTGGCCCGGCTGTGGTCGGACGCGGCTCTCGCAGGGATGGCGGCCGACGGATCCGACGACCGCGCCGTCGACATCCTGCTCGGCGGGCGCCTGCCGTTCGTACGGTCGGCCGGGGTCACGGCGCTGCGGCGGGCGGGGCGGGCGAAGGAGGCGGTGCACCACCTCGCCGACCGGTCGGGACTGGTACGTGCCTGCGCCCGCTGGGTCATCAGCCAGGACGGCGGTGATCCGCACGCCCGTCATCTCGAGCTGTGCGAGCACCTCGACACCGTGGCGCCCTACGCCGTGACCGGACTCGCCGAGTGCGGCCGGCGGGAGGACGCCGCACTGCTCCGACCGCTGCTGACGCATCCCTCCGACGGCGTGCGCGCGCAGGCCGTGGCCGGACTGCGGCTGCTCGAATCGGCCTCCGTCGAGACCGTGCTCCCCCTGGTGGACGACCCGGCGGCGGCCGTCGCCCGCGAGGCGGCGCGGGCGCTGCTCCCGTACGCCCGCAGGCTCTGCGCGGACCGGCTCACCGAACGGCTGTCGCCAGGGTGGCCCACCCCGACGCGCCGGGCCGCCTTCCGGCTGCTGCGGGAGCAGGGCGGTCTCGTCCGACTCCGGGCTTCCGTGGCCTTGTTGGCGGATGCCGACCCCAGATTGCGGGGCACTGCGGAGTCTTCGGTGCAGCAGCTGACATGGATGCGCGAGGTCCCGCGGGGTGACGCCGAGGTGGACCGGCTGCTCCGGCAGTGCGCGCACCTGTTCAGCGACCACGTCATGGACCTGACGCGCCGGCGGGTCGGCCTCGCGCGTGCCTGACCGCTCCGCCGCGGAGCCCGGCCGGGGGCAGGGGGATCACGGCGTCGATAATCCCTTCATGGGGAAAACATTTGAACGCATCGAGGGCCGGCTCCGGGACTTCATCGAACAGCAGCCGGTCTTCTTCACGGCGACCGCGCCGCTGGCCGGTGACGGGCACGTCAACCTGTCGCCCAAGGGGCGCAGCGGCACGCTCGTCGTCATCGACGAGTTGACGCTCGCGTACCTCGACTTCGGCGGCAGCGGCGCCGAGACGATCGCGCACGTGCGGGAGGAGGGGAACGGGCGGATCACCCTCATGTGGTGCGCGTTCTCCGGGCCGCCGCAGGTGGTGCGGGTGCACGGCCAGGGCGAGGCGGTCTTCCGTGACGATCCGCGGTGGGCCGGACTGATCGGCCGCTTCAAGGACGCCGACGGCCCGGGCGCCCGCGCGATCATCGTCGTCCACGCCCGTCGCATCAGCCAGGTCTGCGGCTTCGCCGTGCCGTTCATGGAGTACCGGGAGGAACGGACGCAGCACGCCGAGCACTTCGGGCGGAAGTCGGAGGAGGAGTTCGCGGCGTACTGCGAGAAGAAGGTCGGCGTGAGCCTGGACGGCCTCCCGGCCCTGCCGCTGCCACTGCCGGCCCGCACGGACTGAGGGGGCGCGTGGGCTGCGGGTGCGTGACGCCCGCGGCGGGCCTGCTCCCCACCCAGGCCGGTTTCGGGAAGGGGCAAGCCCCGGACCCCGTACCGCGCTCCGCGCGGTGTCCTCAATCTCCCCCTACGGCCTGGCGGCCGTGGGAGGTGCCCCCAGGCGGGCTGAAATGCCGCTGCGCGGCACTTCAGCCCGTCGGCGCGGACACTCCGACCTGCTGGGCAACTCCGGCCCTGTCGGCGGCGTCGGCGGCTGCAGCTCTGCCAGAGGCCCCAGCCTTGCTGACGGCTCAAGAGCCTGCTGGTCGCTGCAACCACCGGGACGGGGGCACTCCCAGCCGCGCCGGCGGCTCAAGACCTGCTGGTGGCTCCGGCCTCGCTCGCGGCTTCAGCCCTGCCGGCCGCTGCGACCTACCGCGACAGGGGCCATTCCCAGCCCCGCCGGTGGCTCCGGCCTCGCTCGCGGCTCCAGCCCTGTGGGCCGCTGCGACCTACCGCGACAGGGGCCATTCCCAGCCCCGCCGGTGGCTCCGGTCTCGCTCGCGGCTCCAGCCCTGCCGGTGACCGCGCCTACCGCGAGGACCATTCCCAACCCCGCCGGCGATTGAGGCGCGGGGGTCC
>NZ_JBSGZJ010000467.1:0-5539 GCF_053610925.1 Streptomyces sp. NPDC054847
CTTCTGGGGAGCCCCCGCCAGGCCCGTCAGACCTCTTCGACGCTGCTCGGCTCACGCCGGGACAGGTCGATACCGAGCTCCTCCGCGGCGCGGAAGACGTCCTCGTCCGTGTCGCGCATCTCGATGGACATACCGTCCGAGGAGAGCACCTCCACGTTGAGGCAGAGCGACTGCATTTCCTTGATGAGCACCTTGAAGGACTCGGGAATGCCGGGCTCGGGGATGTTCTCGCCCTTGACGATGGCCTCGTAGACCTTCACGCGGCCGGTCACGTCGTCGGACTTGATGGTCAGCAGCTCCTGGAGCGCGTAGGCCGCTCCATAAGCCTCGAGTGCCCACACCTCCATCTCTCCGAACCGCTGGCCACCGAACTGGGCCTTACCACCCAGCGGCTGCTGGGTGATCATCGAGTACGGACCGGTCGAACGGGCGTGGAGCTTGTCGTCGACCAGGTGGTGGAGCTTGAGGATGTACATGTACCCGATCGAGATCGGGTCCGGGAACGGCTCGCCGGAGCGGCCGTCGAACAGGTTGGCCTTGCCGGACGACTGGACCAGGCGGTCGCCGTCGCGGTTGGGGATCGTGGCGTCGAAGAGGCCGGCGATCTCGTCCTCACGCGCACCGTCGAAGACGGGGGTGGCGACGTTGGTGCCGGGAGCGACCTGGTCGGCGCCGATGGACTGCAGGCGCTGCGCCCAGTCGTCCGCCAGCCCGGAGACGTCCCAGCCGCGGCTGGCGAGCCAGCCGAGGTGGATCTCCAGGACCTGTCCCGGGTTCATTCGGGACGGGACACCCAGCGGGTTGAGGATGATGTCGACCGGGGTGCCGTCCTCCAGGAACGGCATGTCCTCGATCGGCAGGATCTTCGAGATGACGCCCTTGTTGCCGTGACGGCCGGCGAGCTTGTCACCGTCGGTGATCTTGCGCTTCTGGGCCACGTAGACGCGGACCAGCTGGTTGACGCCCGGGGGAAGCTCGTCGCCCTCCTCGCGGTCGAAGACGCGCACACCGATGACCTTGCCGGTCTCGCCGTGCGGCACCTTCAGCGAGGTGTCACGGACCTCACGCGCCTTCTCACCGAAGATCGCGCGGAGCAGACGCTCCTCCGGGGTCAGCTCGGTCTCACCCTTGGGCGTGACCTTGCCGACCAGGATGTCGCCGGCGACGACCTCGGCACCGATACGGATGATGCCGCGCTCGTCGAGGTCCGCGAGAACCTCCTCGGAGACGTTCGGGATGTCCCGGGTGATCTCCTCGGGGCCGAGCTTGGTGTCACGGGCGTCGACCTCGTGCTCCTCGATGTGGATCGAGGAGAGGACGTCGTCCTGCACGAGGCGCTGCGACAGGATGATCGCGTCCTCGTAGTTGTGACCCTCCCACGGCATGAACGCCACGAGCAGGTTCTTGCCGAGCGCCATCTCACCGTTCTCGGTGGCGGGACCGTCGGCGAGGACCTGGCCCTCGATGACCCGGTCGCCCTCGGAGACGATGACCTTCTGGTTCACCGAGGTGCCCTGGTTCGAGCGGGAGAACTTCGCGATGCGGTACGTGGTGTACGTGCCGTCGTCGTTCGCGACGGTGACGTAGTCGGCCGAGACCTCCTGGATGACACCGTCCTTCTCCGCCTTGATGACGTCGCCGGCGTCGGTGGCACAGCGGTACTCCATGCCGGTGCCGACGAGCGGGGCCTCCGCCTTGATGAGCGGAACGGCCTGGCGCATCATGTTCGCGCCCATGAGGGCACGGTTGGCGTCGTCGTGCTCGAGGAACGGGATCATGGCGGTCGCCACCGACACCATCTGGCGCGGCGAGACGTCCATGTAGTCGACCTCGGTCGGCGGGACGTAGTCGACCTCGCCGCCACGACGGCGGACCAGCACGCGCGCCTCGGTGAAGCGCAGGTCGTCGCTCAGGGTCGCGTTCGCCTGGGCGATGACGAAGCGGTCCTCCTCGTCGGCGGTCAGGTAGTCGACCTCGTCGGTGACCTGACCGTCGGTGACCTTGCGGTACGGGGTCTCGACGAAGCCGAACGCGTTGACCCGGCCGTAGGACGCGAGCGAGCCGATCAGGCCGATGTTCGGGCCTTCAGGGGTCTCGATCGGGCACATGCGGCCGTAGTGCGAGGGGTGCACGTCACGGACCTCGAAGCCGGCCCGCTCACGGGAGAGACCACCCGGGCCAAGAGCCGACAGACGGCGCTTGTGGGTGAGACCCGACAGCGGGTTGTTCTGGTCCATGAACTGCGACAGCTGGCTGGTGCCGAAGAACTCCTTGATGGAGGCGACGACCGGCCGGATGTTGATCAGCGTCTGCGGCGTGATCGCCTCGACGTCCTGGGTCGTCATGCGCTCACGCACGACGCGCTCCATACGAGCCAGACCCGTGCGGACCTGGTTCTGGATGAGCTCGCCGACGTTGCGCAGACGGCGGTTGCCGAAGTGGTCGATGTCATCGGTCTCGACGACGATCTGGGTGCCCGACTCGCCGACCGTCTCGGTCTCACCAGCGTGCAGCTTGACCAGGTACTTGATGGTGGCGATGACGTCGTCGGTGGTGAGGACGCCGGCGTCCAGCGGCTCGTCCGCGCCGAGCTTCTTGTTCACCTTGTAGCGGCCGACCTTGGCGAGGTCGTAGCGCTTCGGGTTGAAGTAGAGGTTCTCGAGCAGCGTCTGGGCCGCCTCGCGCGTCGGGGGCTCGCCCGGACGCAGCTTGCGGTAGATGTCGAGCAGCGCGTCGTCCTGGCCCTGGGTGTGGTCCTTCTCCAGGGTGGCGCGCATGGACTCGTACTCGCCGAACTCCTCGAGGATCTGCTCGGTGGTCCAGCCGAGCGCCTTGAGCAGGACGGTCACGGACTGCTTGCGCTTGCGGTCGATACGGACACCGACCATGTCGCGCTTGTCGATCTCCATCTCCAGCCAGGCACCCCGGGAAGGGATGATCTTGGCCGTGAAGATGTCCTTGTCGGACGTCTTGTCGATGTTGGAGTCGAAGTAGACACCCGGCGAGCGGACCAGCTGCGACACCACGACACGCTCGGTGCCGTTGATGACGAAGGTGCCCTTGTTGGTCATGAGCGGGAAGTCGCCCATGAAGACCGTCTGGGACTTGATCTCGCCGGTCTCGTTGTTGGTGAACTCGGCCGTGACGAAGAGCGGGGCCGCGTACGTGAAGTCGCGCTCCTTGCACTCGTCGATCGAGTTCTTCGGGGGCTCGAAACGGTGGTCGCGGAAGGTCAGCGACATCGACCCGGAGAAGTCCTCGATCGGCGAGATCTCCTCGAAGATCTCTTCCAGACCGGACTTGGTGGGGACGTCCTGTCCGCTTTCGAGAGCCGCCTCGACACGAGCCTTCCATGCGGCATTGCCGAGCAGCCAGTCAAAGCTCTCGGTCTGCAGCGCGAGGAGGTTCGGAACCTCGAGGGGCTCCTTGATCTTTGCAAAGGAGATGCGCAGCGGGGCAGTGCTGGCGCCGTTGTTCGTATTCGCGGTCGAGGCGTTGCGCGAGGCGGCCAAGAGGGGGTCCTTCCGAGGGCTCGGACTCACTACGCGCGTACCGGTCCCATGTTGTGAACGGAGGGAGAAACCCCAGCTAGGGGCTGTTCTTCATCCGAAGCTCATACACGGGCATGCCCCTGGTGACGGGCAGAGGGCAGCTAACAGGCAGCGCAAAGGGTCAGTGTAGCCACTTGGCACACTGATGTCCAGTGCGGGTTTTCGAGACCCTCGAGACCCTCGTTTTTCTCATCTCCGCGAACCCCATGCGCCGTGAGGCGCACATCGATACTGCCCGTTCGGTCGTCGATCCATGCCTCGGAACGTGGATCGTTGTGACGACGCGTCCTGAGAATTGCGCGCTGCGTGCGGTTCGTCAAGGCCCTCGCCCCTGAGCTGCTGCTCCGGGACCCTCAGAGGCCGCCGTGAGGGGCGCACGGCGAAGATCACCATACTCCCAGGAGGGAGAAGAGCAAGGCACCCTCGGCCGGAACGCCGAAGGGCGACCACCCGCTTGGGTGATCGCCCTTCAGTGTGTGCGCGTTACAGCGCGGGAGTCAGAAGACTCGCGAGGTCACTTGACCTCGACGGAGGCGCCGGCGGCCTTGAGGGACTCGGCAGCCTTCTCCGCGGCGTCCTTGGCGACCTTCTCGAGGACCGGCTTCGGGGTGCCGTCGACGAGGTCCTTGGCCTCCTTCAGACCCAGGGAGGTCAGCTCACGCACGACCTTGATGACCTGGATCTTCTTCTCACCGGCGCCGGTGAGGATGACGTCGAACTCGTCCTGCTCGGCCTCGGCCTCGGCCGGGGCGGCAGCAGCGCCACCGGCGGCAACGGCGACCGGGGCAGCGGCGGTGACGTCGAACTTCTCCTCGAAGGCCTTCACGAACTCGGAGAGCTCGATGAGGGTCATCTCCTCGAACTGCGCAAGCAGGTCGTCCTGGGACAGCTTCGCCATGATGGCGTCCTTCCACTCATTCGGCAGGTGCCGTGTGTACATGTGAGGCGGGCGTACGTTCGGCCCGCTGTGACCGTCGCCTCAGGCGGCGGTCAATGCGCGAGCCGAATTACTCGGCACCGCCCTGCTCGGCCTTCTTGGCACGAAGCGCCTCCGCGGTGCGGACGAACTTCGAGGGAAGCGCCTGGAAGAGCGCGGCAGCCTGGGACTGCTTGCCCTTCATGGCGCCCGCCAGCTTGGCGAGCAGAACCTCGCGGGACTCGAGGTCCGCAAGCTTCTTGATCTCATCGGCGGACAGCGCCTTGCCATCAAGGACACCGCCCTTGATGATCAGGTTCGGGTTGTCCTTGGCGAAGTCACGAAGACCCTTCGCCGACTCCACCGGGTCACCGGTGATGAAGGCAACCGCCGTCGGACCAGTGAAGTGGTCGTCGAGCGAGTTGATCCCGGCCTCGTTGGCCGCGATCTTGGTCAGCGTGTTCTTCACCACGGCGTACTGGGCGTTCTCACCGAGCGAACGGCGCAGCTCCTTGAGCTGAGCCACGGTGAGACCCCGGTACTCGGTCAGCACGGCGGCGTTCGAGCTGCGGAACGACTCCGTCAGCTCGGCCACCGCGGCGGCCTTGTCGGGCCTTGCCATGAGCGTCGGCCTCCTTCCGGGTGATGAGGACCGCTCAGAAGGGGCCGAACAAAACGAAACGCCCCGGCGCAGGCGCACGGGGCTGAGCTCGACCGGAATTGCTTCCGGGAACTTTCCACAGTCACCTGCGCAGGACGTCCGCTACTGAGCGGATCCTTCGGCCACCGGACCCTCGGAAGGAGAGCACGGCAACGACCAGCGGTCTTTGGCTTCTTCGGAAGAGTACGCGAACGCAACCCCGCCAGGCAAATCCGCCGTATTCGCGTCAGGGCGCCCCCCGCGCCCGCCGTTCTTCCTGGGGTGCCACGGGGCCTTGGAGGCGCGATACCCGGCTGCGCAGCGGCCCACACCGGCCCGCCTGCGCCGGCCGCCTTCCGGTCCCGCACGGGGCTTTGATGGGCCCGGCGCCCGACGACGACAGCGTCCACGCAAAAATCCGGCCTCCCCAGC
>NZ_JBSGZJ010000468.1:0-5529 GCF_053610925.1 Streptomyces sp. NPDC054847
GTTTCCATGTGAGCCCGCCGAACTTCCCGTCGTTCAGGTCCGGTTCAGACCCGGCGCCTGCGCGCCATCGCGAACGAGAAGACCCCGAACAGCACCAGACCGCCGGCAACGAGCGCCAGCAGCCACGGCCCCGCGGGAGTCGCGGCGAAGGACCGCAGCGTGTCGTCGAATCCCTTTGCCCTGTCCGGTTCGTAGGTGAGCGCCGCGAGCACGACGAAGACGCCGACGGCCCCGAACAGCACTCCTCGTGCCACGCCGCCCGCGACGCCCGTCACGTCGATCAGCCGCCGGGTCCGGCGCGACATGCCGCCCTGCTTCAGGTGCTTGCGGTACTTGCGCAGCGCGGCGCGTACGGCGATCCAGGCACCGGCGAAGACGATGCCGATACCGGCCAGACCGACGATCCACCGGCCCCCGGGCAGCTCCAGCGCCCTGGCCGTCACGTCCTGCGACTGCCGGTCGCTCGAGCCGCCGCCGCTGCCGCTCTCACCCGCGGCGAACGCGAGCACCGAGTAGGCGACGAACCCGTAGAAGACGCAGCGGCCCGCGGACAGCAGCCGCTTGTGCGTCTTGTGCCCGTCGGCTCCCGCGGCGCCGAAGAGCGCTTCGGAGAGACGCCACAGCGCCATGCCGGTCAGTCCGGCACCGAGCGCCCACAACAGCACGGAGCCGAAAGGCTGCTCCGACAGCTGGGTGAGCGCGCCGCCGCGGTCCGCCTGGCGGCCGGTGCCGCCGAAGGCGATGTGCAGGGCCAGCGCCCCGACGAGCAGGTAGATCACCCCGCGTGCCACGAATCCCCAGCGAGCGGCTGCTTCGACGACGGAACCGTTCGCCGCCCGGCGGGCCCGGGCGCGGCCGGTGAGCGTCAATGTGCGTGCGTTCATGCGCCACCTCCGGTACGCGGATGCCCTGGGGGTTCTCCCGGAAACGGGACGGCGGCGGCCACGCGTGTTGACGGCCTCTCAGTTTGCGTGCGCCGTGGGCGGATACCCGAACGGCATGGCTGAGACCGAGAAGAAGACGACCCAGGCACGTACGACGACGAAGAAGACGGCCGCCGCCGCACAGGGGCGGACCCGGTCGGCCGCCGAGGCGCCTGCGAAGGCGTCGTCCAAGGCGCAGGACACGGCCCGCCGCACCGGCGAGCTGGCGCAGGGCATCGGCGGCGTGGCCACGGAGAAGGCACTGACGGCGGCCAGGACGGTCCAGCAGGCGGCCTCCACGGCCGCCGGCGCGACGGTCGGCAAGGCAGGCGTCGTGTGGACGCTCGTGAAGGCGCGCAAGGCGATCGTGGCCGGGGCAGGGACGGGCGTCGCCACCGCGGTGGCCGGCTCGTACGCGCTCGGCCGCCGCGCGGGCCTCAAGCAGCGCGGCCCGCTGTCCCGCCTCACCGGCGGCAGGCTCTGAACGGACCGCTCCCGACCCGGTAGCAGTCTGCTCCGGACGGGTGGGGCGGCGCACGCCGGTGCCCTGCGCTGGAAGGGATCACGCGCCAGTGATCACCACCACGCAGGGAGACACGAGACACGATGACCCTCAACCGGCGAAGGAGCCCCGTCCGCCGGGTGCTCCTGTTCAGTTGCGCCCACCTCTTCGCAGCGGCGGCCGTCGTCGGCCTGGGAGCCACGGAAGCAGGCGCGCAGGCGCCATTGTGCTTCGGGTTCCCCGCGACGACCACGGGGACGACGGGGACGCCCGGTAACGACGTGATCGTCGGGACGCCGGGCGCCGACGTCCTCGACGGCCTGGGCGGCAACGACCTGATCTGCGGCCTGGGTGGCGACGACCGCCTGACCGGAGGGCCGGGCGCCGACTCGCTCGACGGCCAGGACGGCGGCGACACCGTCGTCGGCGACAACTACAGCGCGACGGGGAACGCCACGGCGGCCACCGGGACGGACCGGGTGTTCGGCGGGGCGGGCGTCGACGCGCTGGTGGGCGACAACCTCGCCCCGCAGGGCACGGCCGCCGGGGCGGCGGGGGACACGCTCCACGGCGGAACGGGCGACGACTTCCTGGTCGGCGACAGCAGGGGCGACCACGCCTCCGGCGGGGCGAACGACCGTCTCGAGGGCGGCGAGGGCAACGACGGCCTCAACGGTGACGCGTTCGCCTTCTTCGACGCCTCGGGGGCCGGCGACGACGTCCTCCTGGAAGGCCCCGGGGACGCCGGTGACGCGAACGGCGACAGCACTGCCATTCTGGGGAACGCGAGCGGCAGCGGCGGCAACGACGTCATCGATCTCGGAGCGGACGGCGGCACGATCGCGACCGGCGATCACAGCGCTTCCGGTGGTACGGCGACCGGTTCCGGCAACGACCGGATCACCGGTGGTGGCGCGGGCGAGTTCCTGCTCGTCGGCGACAGCGCGATGGGTGACCCTACTGGCGCGACCGCCGGGAACGATCTGATCGACGGGCGCGGCGGGGACGACACGGTGTTCGGCGACAACATCGGCCCGAGCGGTGTGTCGGCCGGCGCCGCGGGCGGATCCGACCGCATCGACGCCGGGGCCGGGAACGACACCCTCCGGGGCGGCCCCAGCAGCGATCTGCTCAACGGCAGCACCGGCACGGACGACTGCGACGGCGAGGCCGGGGCGGACCTCGAGACGAACTGCGAGATCTGAGGACCGGTCTTTACGGGCCCGCGCCGGGACGCCGACTCCCGCCGCGGGCCCGCGCTGTCGTCCCGGGCCATGTTCGCGTCTCAGATAGTAGGAAGTCCGAGTAATTGTGGAGACAGAGCGGCCGGGCTGACCTAGCTTTGTAGGAGCCGAACGTCTCGCTCGATCCAGCGAATGGCGGTTCCGAGTCCGCGCCCACAGGCAGGCAACCCCTGCGGCGCGCTCACCGCCCCTTCCGGCGCCTCGAAATCTCTTCTGATCTCAAGGAGTCGATCATCATGTCCGCTGCGACCGCCCGCCGAGTCCGTCACTCCTCCCGCACCAGCGAGTCCGACCGCAAGAACGCCGCCGCCGCCCTCCAGCGCGCCCTCGACCGCCGGGACAACGGCGGCTCCACCGGCCACTGAACGACGACCATCCGCGTCCATATGGTGGACGTGCCATGTCATTGAATGGGACGCGGAGTAGGGTGCCGACATGTCTCGCAGCATCAATCTCGCAGTTGTCCCCGGTGACGGCATCGGCCAGGAGGTCGTGGCGCAGGGCCTGAAGGTCCTTGCCGCGGTCCTGCCTCAGGATGTGAAGCTGGAGACCAAGGAGTACGACCTCGGCGCCCAGCGCTGGCACCGCACCGGGGAGACCCTCCCGGACGCGGAGCTCGACTCCCTCAAGAACCACGACGCGATCCTCCTCGGCGCCATCGGCGACCCGTCGGTGCCCTCCGGTGTGCTGGAGCGCGGTCTGCTGCTGAAGCTGCGGTTCGCCTTCGACCACTACGTCAACCTGCGTCCGTCGAAGCTGTTCCCGAACACCGCCACCCCGCTGGCCGGCCGCCCCGACATCGACTTCGTCGTCGTGCGCGAGGGCACAGAGGGCCCGTACACGGGCAACGGCGGTTCCCTGCGCACCGGTACGCCCGCCGAGGTCGCCACCGAGGTCAGCCTCAACACGGCCTACGGCGTGGAGCGTGTCGTCCGCGACGCGTACGAGCGGGCCAACTCCCGCCCCCGCAAGAAGCTGACGCTCGTCCACAAGAACAACGTGCTCGTCTACGCGGGGCACATGTGGAAGAACATCTTCGACAAGGTCGGCCAGGAGTACCCCGAGGTCACCACCGACTATCTGCACGTCGACGCCGCGACGATCTTCTTCGTCACCCAGCCGGAGCGCTTCGACGTCATCGTCACCGACAACCTCTTCGGCGACATCCTCACCGACCTCGCCGCTGCCGTGACCGGCGGCATCGGCCTGGCCGCTTCCGGCAACATCAACCCGACCGGCGAGTTCCCGTCGATGTTCGAGCCCGTCCACGGCTCGGCCCCCGACATCGCCGGCCAGGGCAAGGCCGACCCGACCGCCACGATCCTGTCGGTCGCCCTCCTGCTGCGCCACCTCGGCCACGAGTCCGAGGCGGTCCGCATCGAGGAGGCCGTGGCCGCCGACCTGGCGGAGCGTGCGCCGGGCACGACCCGCACCACGGACCAGATCGGCGACGCGCTCGCGGTACGAGTAGCGAGCTGACCCGGGACATCAGACTTCCGGGGGCGTCCCCCGGACACCCCAGAAGCCGCCGGGTCGCATTCTCCACCGCGCCCGGCGGCTTTTCCTGTGCGGCCCCCGGGTGCCACCATCAGAACCTGGGCCGTACTCCCGCCGTTCCCTGCGCGGATCCCCACGGGCGATAATCGGACGTGGGCCGTGTCGCACGGCGATGCTCGGATGTCCAAGCAGTGGGCGTGAGCGCGGTCCGTCACAACAACCGGTGAAGGACACTGCACTCATGACGACGCCCTCGATCGAGCTCAAGCCTTCCTCGCACCCGCTGTCCGACGCGGAGCGCGAGGCGATCCTGGCCAATCCGGGATTCGGCCGCCACTTCACCGACCACATGGTGACGATCCGGTGGACGGAGGGGCGTGGCTGGCACGACGGCGAGCTCGTTCCTTACGGGCCGCTGTCGATGGACCCGGCCAACATGACCCTGCACTACGCGCAGGAGATCTTCGAGGGCCTCAAGGCGTACCGCCGCCCCGACGGCTCCGTGGCCACCTTCCGTCCCGAGGCCAACGCCGAGCGCTTCCAGCGTTCCGCCCGCCGCCTGGCGATGCCCGAGCTGCCGGTCGACACCTTCATCGCCGCCTGCGACGCGCTGGTCCAGCAGGACAAGGCGTGGGTCCCCGCGCACGGTGGCGAGGCGTCCCTCTACCTCCGCCCGTTCATGATCGCGAGCGAGGTCGGTCTGGGTGTGAAGCCCGCCAACGAGTACCTCTTCCTCGTCATCGCCTCCCCGGCCGGCGCGTACTTCCCCGGCGGCGTCAAGCCCGTCTCGATCTGGCTCTCCGAGGACCGGGTCCGCGCCGTCCCCGGCGGCATGGGCGACGCCAAGACCGGCGGCAACTACGCCGCGTCGCTGCTCGCCCAGGCCGAGGCCGCGCAGAAGGGCTGCGACCAGGTCGCCTACCTCGACGCCGTCGAGCACAAGTGGGTCGAGGAACTGGGCGGCATGAACCTGTACTTCGTCTACGAGACGGGTCCCGCCGGCGACCTCAAGATCGTCACCCCGGAGCTCACCGGCTCCCTGCTCGCCGGCATCACCCGCGACTCGCTCCTCACCCTCGCCAAGGACCTCGGCTACGGGTCGGAGGAGGGCCGGATCTCCATCGACCAGTGGCAGGCCGACACCGAGAACGGCACGCTCAAGGAGGTCTTCGCCTGCGGCACGGCCGCGGTGATCACCCCGGTCGGCCGGGTGAAGTCCGCGCGCGGCGAGTGGACGCAGTCCGGCGGGCAGCCGGGCGAGGTCACCATGCGGCTGCGCAAGGCGCTCCTCGACATCCAGACGGGCTCCGGCGAGGACGTCCACGGCTGGATGCACGAGCTCGGCTGACGCCCCGCGTCACCA
>NZ_JBSGZJ010000469.1:0-5497 GCF_053610925.1 Streptomyces sp. NPDC054847
GCCCCGTGGGGGAGGGCACGGCGACCGCCGGTTCAGCGACGTGGGCCGTCGGTCACTCGACGACCTTCAGCAGCTTGTTGGGCGTGCCCGCGCCCGGGTTCGAGATCTTGTCCGCCGTGGCGCCCTCGGTGAGCGCCGTGGCGACCTGCTCCGGGGTCGCGTCCTGGTGACCCGCGAGGTAGACCGCCGCGGCGCCGACGACGTGCGGAGTCGCCATCGACGTGCCGGAGATGGTCTTGGTGCCCTCGTCGCTGTCGTTCCACGACGAGGTGATGTCGGAGCCGGGGGCGTAGATGTCCACGACCTCACCGAAGTTGGAGAAGTCCGACTGGGCGTCCTCCTTGGTGGAGGAGGCGACCGTGATGGCCTCCTGCACCCGCGACGGCGAGCCCTGGCCCGCGTCGGAGGACTCGTTGCCGGCCGCGACACCGAAGGTGACACCGGCGGCGATGGCCTTGCGGACCGCCTCGTCGAGGGCCTCGTCGGCGCCGCCGCCGAGGCTCATGTTGGCGACGGACGGGCCCTGGTGGTTCTGGGTGACCCAGTCGATGCCCGCGACGACCTGCTCGGTGGTGCCGGAGCCGTTGTCGTCGAGCACCCGGACGGCGACGATCTTCGCCTTCTTGGCGACACCGTGCGCCGCGCCGGCGATGGTGCCCGCCACGTGCGTGCCGTGGCCGTTCCCGTCGTCGGCGGATTCGTCGTTGTCCACGGCGTCGAAGCCGTGGGTGGCGCGGCCCTCGAAGTCCTTGTGGGAGATCCGGACCCCGGTGTCGATGACGTACGCGGTCACGCCTTCACCGGCGCTGTCCGGGTAGTTGTACTTGGTGTCCCCGGCCGTGTCGGCCTGGTCGACCCGGTCGAGACCCCAGGACGGCGGGTTGTCTTGGGTGGCGTTGATGGTGAACTTCTTGTTCTGGACGACCTTGGCGACGGCCGGGTCGGCGGCGAGGCGCTTGGCCTCCGTCTCGGTCAGACCGCTGGCGGAGAAGCCGTTGATGGCGGAGCTGTAGTTGCGCTGCAGCTTGCCGCCGTACTCCTTGGCCAGGCTCTTCTTGTCGGTCTTCTCGTCCAGCATGACGATGTAGCTGCCGGCGACGGCGCCTTCGGCGTTCGCACCGTAGATCTTGCCCTCGGCCGGAGCGGCCGCCCCGGCGAAGGACGTGTTGAGAAGCGTGACGCCTGCTGCGGCGGCCACGGCGGTTATGGCGGCGGTGAGCTTGATCCTGCTCGCGCGCTTGTGAGTTGCCATGAAGAGGGGTCTCCTCGTCATCATTTTTGTGGGGGGATCGCCCCGCGGACGGAAGATCTCCGGGGGCTGGCTCGAAACCCTGACCGATTGACGCGCCCAGATCAAGGCCTTCATGCAGCTGTGACTCAGTCAACAAGGTTTCGTAATAAGAAATCGGCCATGCCCTCCCAAGTCGGGCCGGACCTTCAAAGTGCCTTAGTTGTAAGGGGCTTCCATCGTCCTCGTCAGGGATGCGCACCGTCCCGGAGGAGGAGAAGGTGCCCGCCCCAACTCACCGTCCGGCAGGACGAGACGACCTGAAGACGCCCATAACTTCGAGTTGGGCGACGGGCCTTTGCGCAGATTCCTCACACACCCGCCTCACGCGCAGATCACGGATATGGGCATTCCCGCACGCCATTCACACATTCGCTCACATTCACCGGACGAACGCACCGGCACTACGAGGGGACTTGCCCGTCATGGGGAGAGCAGGAAGCGGGCCGCGCGGTATCGCCGCGCGGGCGGGGGGCTGGAGCGCGCGGCACCGCTGGGCCGCCGTGGGGATCTGGGTACTGTTCGTGCTGCTCGCCATGGTGGCGGGTTCGGCGGCGGGCACCGTCGAACTCAAGGACAGCGAGCAGCTGTCCGGCGAGACCACACAGGCCGCACGCATCATCGAGCGGGCCGGCATCGAGGAGCCCGCCTCGGAGAGCGTGCTCGTGCAGGCCGGGGACGGGGCGGCCAAGGCGGACGACCCCGCGTTCCGCGAGGCCGTCGACGACGTCGTGCGGACGGTCGAGGGAACGGGTGAGGTCACGGCCGTGACGTCGCCCTACGAGACGAAGAGCATCTCGAGGGACGGCCGCAGCGCCCTGGTGCAGTTCGACGTGCGCGGCGACCCCGCGACCGCGAGCGAGCGGATCGATCCCGTGCTGAAGGCCGTCGCGGAAGTCCAGGACCGGCACCCGGATCTGCGGGTCGAGGAACTCGGCAGCGCCAGCATGGGCAAGACGTTCGACGAGGCGTTCGGCGACGACTTCCGGCGGGCCGAGTTCTCCGCCGTGCCCGTCGCACTGGGCATCCTGCTGATCGCGTTCGGAGCGCTCGTCGCCGCGCTGCTGCCGGTGCTGCTCGCCATCACCGCGATCATGGCGACGATGGGGCTCATGGGCGTCGTCAGCCATGTGATGCCGATGAGCGAGACGGCCAACTCCGTGATGCTGCTCGTCGGTCTCGCCGTCGGCGTCGACTACTGCCTGTTCTATCTGCGGCGCGAACGCGAGGAGCGGGCCGCCGGCCGCGACGGCCGCACCGCCATCATGATCGCGGCGGCCACCAGTGGGCGGGCCGTCGTCGTGTCCGGTGTGACGGTGTGCGTCGCCATGGCGGGCATGCTCTTCACCGGCATCGGGGAGTTCGAGTCGATGGGACTCGCCTCGCTGATCGTGGTGGCGGTGGCGATGGTCGGCTCGGTCACCGTCCTGCCCGCGCTGCTGTCCCTGCTCGGCGAGCGGGTCGACAAGGGGCGGCTGCCCTTCCTCAACCGCCGCAAGCGGACCGCCGGTGCGCACAGCGGTGAGAGCCGGGTGTGGAGCCGGGTGCTCGGCGGTGTGCTGAGGCGCCCGCTGGTGTCCCTGATCGTCGCCGCCGGCGCGCTGGTCGCCGTCGCGCTGCCCGCCCTCGGCATGAAGACCCAGAACTTCACCCTGGACCAGGAGTTCGGCGACTCGGTGCCGATCGTGGCGACGTACGAGCGGATCAACGAGGCGTTCCCGGGCGGCGCCGACCCGGCGCAGGTCGTCGTCAAGGCGGACGACATCGACTCGCCGCAGGTACGGCAGGCCATCGCCGGCTTCCGGGAACGGGCCGTCAGCTCCGGCGCGTCCGAGGGGCCGGTGGAGGTCGTCACCCACAAGGCGCAGAACGTCGCCTTCGTCTCCGTCCCCCTGGTCGGCGGATCCGACCAGGACCGGGCGGAGAAGAGCCTCGAGAAGCTGCGGGACGAGGTGCGGCCCGCGACCCTCGGCACGGTCGACGGCGTCGAGGCGCCGATCACCGGCCAGGTCGCCGGCTCCAAGGACTTCAACGACCAGCTGACCGGGGCGGTCGTGCCCGTGTTCGCCTTCGTCGTCCTCTTCGCCTTCGTCCTGATGCTGCTGTCGTTCCGCTCCCTGACGATCGCCGTCACCTCGATCGTCCTCAACCTGCTGTCGGTGGGCGCGGCGTACGGCATCCTGACCGCCGTCTTCCAGCACGGCTGGGGCGCTTCGCTGGTCGGCGCGGAGGGCGTCGGAGCGATCATCGCGTGGCTGCCGCTGTTCCTGTTCGTGATCCTTTTCGGGCTCTCGATGGACTACCACGTCTTCGTGGTGTCACGTATCCGTGAGGCGAGGGCCCAGGGCCGGAACACCCGCGACGCGATCACGCACGGCGTGGTGACGACGGCGGGCGTGGTGACGAGCGCGGCGGTCATCATGGTCGCGGTCTTCGCGATCTTCGGAACGCTGTCCATGCAGTCGATGAAGCAGATGGGCGTCGGCCTCGCGGCGGCGGTGCTGATCGACGCGACGGTCATCCGCGGGGTGCTGCTGCCCGCGATCATGGCGCTGCTGGGTGAGCGGAACTGGTACTTCCCGAAGTGGCTCCGCCGGCTCCCGGACATGACCCACGACGAGCCGCCGACGCCTGAACGGGGCAGGGCGGACGAGGCGCGGGGCGCGGACCCGGTCCACGTCTGAGGCGGGCGGGGGCGGGTTGCGCCTGCGGCGGGCTTCTCCCCTACCCTCCCCCTGCGGCCTGACGGCCAATGCCGTTGCTTTTGGGGCTGCCGACCGGTTGAGTCGGTGTGCTGATATCCCGTCTGGAGCGGTTGGGGCTGGGAGTGCTGACCCGGTCGTGCCCGCCCGAGCTGGTGGACCGGGTGGTCGGTGACGCCGGTCGCTCGGAGAAGCGTCGGCGTCTGCTGTCCGCTCGGTTCACGGTCTACTTCGTGCTGGCGATGTGCTTGTTTCCGCAGGCCGACTACCTTGAGGTCTTGCGCCTGGCGAAGACCGGGGATCCGGGACTGCGGTCGTGGACCGGGGTCAACAAGTCCTCGTTGACCAGGGCCCGGCAGAGGCTCGGATGGACAGTGATGCGGGACTTGTTCCGTGCCGTGGCCCGGCCACTGGGTGGGAGTGGAGAGCTGTTTCTCGGTCTGCGGGTTCTGGCCCTGGACGGGACCCTGCTGGCTGTGCCCGACTCGGCAGGCAACAACGACGCCTTCGGCAAGTCCGGCTCCCAGCGCAGTCCCATGGGATATCCACAGGCGAGGGTGGTCGCCGTCGCGGAGTGCTCCTCCCACGCCGTGCTCGACGCCGTGATCGGCGGGTTCAAGGAGTCCGAACGCATCGTCTCCGACACCCTCGAGGCCCACGTCGGAGTCGGCACATTACTACTGGCCGATCGCGGACTTTGGGGCCTGGCCCGCTGGCACCGGCTGCGGGATCGGGGCACTCACCTGTTGTGGCGGATCGAGCGGCGCAAGGCCCGACGGGTCCAGGACGTCCTGCCCGACGGCAGCTACCTGGCCCGGATCGAGCCGAACAAGCACAGCAAGACCGCGGGAACCGTCAAGGCCCCGCCGGCGCTGGTGCGGGTGATCGAGTACCGCGTCGATGGGCAGCCCGACACCGTCCGGCTGATCACCAGCCTGACTGACCACGAGAAATATCCTGCCGCCGAGCTCGCCGCCCTTTACGCCCGCCGCTGGGAGATCGAGCTGGTCTTCGACGAGATCAAGACCCATCAACGTGGCCGACCAGTCTTGCGGTCGCAGACCCCGGACGGGGTGCGCCAGGAGATCTACGCACACCTGATCGTGCACCACGCCACCCGCGACCTGCTGGACGAAGCCGCCCGACTGCACCGCACCACCGCCGAGCGGACCTCGTTCACCCGAGCCCTGCACGTCGTCCGCCGCACGGTGATCTCACCGAGCGGCTTTTCCCCCCTCCGCCCGCAGACGCGACCGACACCTCGGACTCGCCGAGATCGGCCGCAGCCTCCTGCCTCGCCGCCGGTCCCGTGACTGCCCCCGCAAAGTTCGGTCATGCATCACCGGCTACGGCGGCAAGGCTCCTGGCGAGCCCAGCAGCCAGCACCGTTCACCCATCGTCATCACCCTGCACCACCGGTGGGAATGATCACTAAGGCAACGGCATTGGCCTGACGGCCGTGGGGGGACCCCCACTTCCCGAAACCGGGCTCCCCCCGGACCCGTCC
>NZ_JBSGZJ010000470.1:0-5496 GCF_053610925.1 Streptomyces sp. NPDC054847
CGCCCGTGCGGTCCGGGGCGCAGTCATGTCCGGGCGACGGGGTACGCGAGCCGTCGCCTCATGCCCGTTCCCGCCCGAGGGCCCCGGCGAAGGCCCGGACACGCCCGTAGCGCCCTCATGGGCATCCGGTGAACGTCAGGCCGGTGGGGGAGCGGAGGAGCCCCGTACGACCAGCTCGACGGGAAGGCTGCGCTCCTCGGGGCGCCGGCCGTCGAGGACCGCGAGCAGCGCGTCCATGCCCCGCTCGCCCACCTGCTCCGCCGGCAGGCGGACGGTGGTGAGCTCGGGCTCCACGGCGGTCGCGAGGGCGAGGTCGTCGAAGCCGGTGACGCTGACGTCCTCGGGAACCCTCAGGCCGAGCCGCCGGGCCGCCTTGCAGGCGCCCGCGGCCAGGATGTCGTCGTCGCAGACGACGGCCGTGGGGCGTGGCCCAGGGGCCGTGAGGGCCCGCACGGCGGCTTCTCTGGCGCTGTCGACGTCGAGCGGCGCGGGCACGGTACGCACCTCCGTGCCGGCGACCCTGGCCGCCTCCTCGTGGAGAGCGCGGGCGCGTACGTCGAAGGTCCAGGAGGCGACCGCGGAGGCGAGGTGGACGATCCGCCGGTGGCCGAGAGCGGTCAGGTGGCCGATCACCTGCCGCATGCCGTCGGCGATGTCGAGGTTGACGTGGGCGGCGGCGCCGGTGTCGGCGGGGTCGCTGTCGAGCATGACCAGCGGCAGGTCGGTGCCGCGGATCGCCGTGAGGGCCTGCGCGGCCATCGAGGACGCGATGACGCCGTCGAGGGCCGCGCGGGCGGAGGCGAACGGGTCCTTGGCGGGCCCGACGCCCTCGGGGGACGGGTAGAGCACGACACCGAACCCGTGGCGGGCGGCGACGGCGGCGGCGCCCGTGTAGACGCGCGCGAAGAACTCGTTGGTAAGCGCGGGGACGACGAGGAGCGCGGTCCTGGTGCGGCCGAGGCGGAGGTTGCGGGCGGCGAGATTCGGCCGGTAACCGAGTTCCTGGGCGGCCTCGCGGACCACCGTAGCGGTCCGTTCCGAGACACGGCCGCGCCACTTGTCGCCGAGCACGAGCGAGACGGTGGCCTGCGACACCCCGGCGGCGCGGGCGACGTCCCTGCTGGTGGGGCGGGCGGAGTCCGCGCCGGCCGGGGGACGGTCCTGCTGGGACCGGTGTGCCATCTGTTCGCCGCCCTCGGCCGCCCGTCGGAGATGTCGCGACGTCCGGGGCGGCGGCGCTGTGGACCCGCGGACTGTCGACATGGTACGTATGGACCCTGAAGTTATACGTAAAACCTCGACGGAAGCCGGGGGAGAGGGGACGGCATGGCCGCCGGGTACGCAGACATCCTCAAGGCCCCGCACGCGGCACGCCTGCTGACCGGCACCCTGGTCGGCCGGCTGCCCAACGCGACCGCGCACATCGCCATCGTGCTGTTCACCCGCGCGGAGGGCGGCAGCTACACGCTCGCGGGCGCGCTCGCCGCCGTCTACGGCCTCGCCACCGCCGTCGGCCAGCCGCTGCTGGGCCGGGCCGTCGACCTGTACGGGCAGCCACGGGTGCAGCTGCCCGCCGCCGTCGTCTCCGCGCTCGGCATGTTCCTCCTCGCGGCGGCAGGCACCGGTTCGCTGTTCCTCGCCTACGCCGCCGTGAGTGTCGCGGGACTGTTCACCCCGCCGCTCGAGGGCGGGCTACGGGCCCTGTGGCCGAGCGTGCTGGGCCGTGAGGACCGCGTGCACCGGGCGTACGCCATGGACGCGGTCGCCCAGGAGATCATGTTCACCGTGGGACCGCTGCTCGTGACGCTGCTCGTCTCGCTGTGGTCGCCCGGTGCCGCGCTGTTCGTCATCAACGTCATAGGGGTCGTCGGCGCACTGTCGGTCGTGATGTCGAAGCCGTCCCGCGCCTGGCGTTCCGCGCCACGGGAGGCCCACTGGCTCGGCGCGCTCCGCTCGCCGGGCCTGCTCGCACTTCTCGGCGCGTTCTTCTTCGTCGGCCTGGCCCTCGGATCGATCACGGTCGCGGGCGTGGCCTACGCCGACGACCACGGGCGCGAGTCGGTGTACGGCTGGCTGATGGCCGCGCTGGGCCTCGGCGCCCTCGTCGGCGGCTCGGTGTACGGGGCGCGGCAGTGGGCAGGCGCCCCTGAGCGGCGGCTGCGGATCATCGTGGCCCTGCTGGCCGCCGGATACCTTCCGCTGATCCTCACGCCGGGTGTGGCCGCCATGACGGCCCTGTCGGCCGTCGCGGGCGTGTTCCTCGCGCCGGCGATCGCCTGCGCCTTCATCGTCGTCGACCGGCACGCGCCGCGCGGCACGGTCACCGAGGCGTTTTCCTGGCTCGTGACCACCTTCGGGGTGGGCGCGGCCGCCGGCACGGCGGTGGCGGGCCCCGCCGTCGAGATCGGCGGCACGGCGTGGAGTTTCGCGGTCGCCGGGGCCGGCGGGATCGCCGCGCTGCTGGTTCTGACGTCCACTCAGCGGGTACTCGCGGTTCCCGGCCGCACCGACGGCGTCACGGGCTCCGGCACCCACACATCGGAAAATGATCGAAACGGTGCCGCCCAACCCGGTTTCAGCTCAGGCCGTGAGGCGTAATGTTCAGACATGGACCGCCGCATTTTCGGGCTGGAGAACGAGTACGGCGTCACGTGCACGTTCAGGGGACAGCGCCGACTGTCACCTGACGAAGTGGCGCGCTACCTCTTCCGCCGTGTCGTGTCATGGGGCCGCAGCAGCAATGTCTTTCTGCGGAACGGAGCCCGCCTGTACCTCGACGTGGGTTCGCATCCGGAATACGCAACACCTGAATGCGACAACGTGACCGAGCTGGTCACGCATGACAAGGCCGGCGAGCGCATTCTCGAAGGCCTTCTCGTCGACGCCGAACGCCGCCTGCACGAGGAGGGAATCGCGGGCGACGTCTATCTCTTCAAGAACAACACCGACTCGGCGGGAAACTCCTACGGCTGCCACGAGAACTATCTCGTCGCGCGCCATGGCGAGTTCTCGCGGCTGGCCGACATCCTGATTCCGTTCCTCGTCACCAGGCAGTTGCTCTGCGGCGCGGGAAAGGTGCTGCAGACGCCCCGGGGAGCGGTCTTCTGCGTCAGCCAGCGGGCGGAGCACATCTGGGAGGGCGTCAGTTCCGCCACCACCCGCTCGCGCCCCATCATCAACACCCGTGACGAACCGCACGCGGACGCCGAGCGCTACCGCCGGCTCCATGTCATCGTCGGCGACTCCAACATGTCGGAGACGACGATGCTGCTGAAGGTCGGCGCGACGGACCTCGTCCTGCGCATGATCGAGGCGGGCACGGTCATGCGCGACCTCACGCTGGAGAACCCGATCCGGGCCATCCGCGAGGTCAGCCACGACATAACGGGCCAGCGCAAGGTGCGTCTGGCCAGCGGCCGGGAGGCCTCCGCGCTCGAGGTCCAGCGCGAGTACTACGAGAAGGCCGTCGACTTCGTCGACCGTCGCGGCATCCGCACCGGCACGGTCGAGCAGGTCCTGGAGCTCTGGGGCCGCACGCTGGACGCGATCGAGGAGGAGGACCTCGACCGGATCGGCACCGAGATCGACTGGGTCATGAAGTACAAGCTGCTGGAGCGGTACCGCGCCAAGCACAACATGTCCATGTCGCACCCGAGGGTCGCCCAGATAGACCTCGCCTACCACGACATCCACCGCAGGCGCGGCCTGTACTACCTCCTCGAGAAGAAGGGCCAGGCCGCCCGGATCTGCAACGACCTGAAGATCTTCGAGGGCAAGTCGGTGCCCCCGCAGACCACCAGGGCTCGGCTGCGCGGCGACTTCATCCGCCGGGCGCAGGAGCAGCGGCGGGACTTCACCGTCGACTGGGTGCACCTCAAGCTCAACGACCAGGCGCAGCGCACCGTGCTGTGCAAGGACCCCTTCCGTTCGGTCGACGACAGGGTGGAGAAGCTCATCGCCGGCATGTGATCCGACCCCGTCGCACGTGTGTCGGAACGTCACCCGGGCCCCGTACGTTTCTCGTGCGGGGCCCTCGGCACGCCCTAGAGTGTCCGCATCTACCGAGCCGTTAGAGATCTGAGGAACACGTGCGCCGACTTGCCGGCCTGCTCGTCGTACCCCTGCTGCTGTTGACGACAGCGGCATGCGGCGACGACAAGGGCTCCGATTCCGCTTCCACCTCGATGACGAACGGGCTGCCCACGATCACCGAGGGTGCGAAGTTCGGCGAGAAGCCGACCCTTGCCAAGGGCGAGGGCGAGCCTCCCAAGGACCTGAAGGTCAACGTCATCAGCGAGGGCAAGGGTCAGACCCTCAAGAAGGGCGACGTCGCCCAGGTCGACTACCTCGGCCAGGTGTGGGACGGCGAGGAGCCGTTCGACAACAGCTTCGACCGCGGCGAGCCGTTCACCGTGACGCTCGGCGGCGGCGGTGTCATCGAGGGCTGGCAGAAGGCGCTCGACGGCCAGAAGGTCGGCAGCCGTCTCGAGGTGGCGATCCCGCCGGAGCTCGGTTACGGCCCGCAGGAGCAGGGCAGCATCCCGGCCAACTCCACGCTGGTCTTCGTCATGGACATCGTCAAGGGCACCACGCTCCCGACCTCCGCCAAGGGCAGCGAGGTCGCCCAGGACAACATCGACCTGCCCAAGGTCGGCACGAACACCGACGGCGAGAAGCCGTCACTGACCGTGCCCAAGAAGGACGCGCCGTCCAAGCTTGTGTCGAACTACGTGATCGAGGGCACCGGTCCCGCGGTCAAGGCCACGGACACCCTGTCCGTGAAGTACCAGGGCGTCCTGTGGAAGGACGGCAAGGAGTTCGACAGCAGCTACGGCAGGGGCAACGCACCGGTGAGCTTCCCGCTCGCCCAGGTCATCCCCGGCTGGCAGAAGGGCCTCGAGGGCAAGAAGGTCGGCAGCCGCGTGCTGCTCGTCGTCCCGCCGGACATGGGCTACGGCGACCAGGAGCAGCAGGGCATCCCGGCCAAGTCCACCCTCGTCTTCACGGTCGACATCCTGGCCGTTCAGTAGGACGACCGGGACGTTCTGCAAGACTGTCCCGGTTGATCACACAGAGAAACGCAAGGAGCAAGACCGTGAGCATCGAGAAGCCCGAGATCGACTTCCCGGGCGGCGAGCCGCCGGCCGACCTGGAGATCAAGGACATCTGGGAGGGCGACGGCCCGGTGGCGAAGGCGGGCGACACCGTCTCCGTCCACTACGTGGGCGTGGCCTTCTCCACCGGTGAGGAGTTCGACGCCTCCTGGAACCGCGGCGCCCCGCTGCAGTTCCAGCTGGGCGTCGGCCAGGTGATCTCCGGCTGGGACCAGGGCGTGCAGGGCATGAAGGTCGGCGGGCGCCGCCAGCTGACCATCCCGGCGCACCTCGCCTACGGTGACCGCGGCGCCGGCGGCGGCCGCATCGCCCCGGGCGAGACGCTGATCTTCGTCTGCGACCTCGTCGCCGTCTGAGGCCTCGCGGAGCGACGTCGCGAGGG
>NZ_JBSGZJ010000471.1:0-5488 GCF_053610925.1 Streptomyces sp. NPDC054847
TCCCCCTGCCTTCGGCGGGGGACCGCCGGCATCCGCAGCCGGTGTGCCTTTTACAGGTACTGACCGGTGTTCGCCACCGTATCGATGGAACGGCCGGTGTCCGCGCCCTGCTTTCCGGTGACGAGGGTGCGGATGAAGACGATCCGCTCGCCCTTCTTTCCGGAGATGCGGGCCCAGTCGTCCGGGTTGGTGGTGTTGGGCAGGTCCTCGTTCTCCTTGAACTCGTCCACGCATGCCTGGAGGAGGTGGGAGACGCGAAGGCCCTTCTGGTTGTGGTCGAGGAAGGCCTTGATGGCCATCTTCTTGGCCCGGTCGACGATGTTCTGGATCATCGCGCCGGAATTGAAGTCCTTGAAGTAAAGGACTTCCTTGTCGCCGTTCGCGTACGTGACCTCGAGGAAGCGGTTCTCCTCGGACTCCGCGTACATCTGCTCCACGACCGACTGGATCATGGCGTGTGCGGCGGCTTCCTTCGATCCGTTGTGCTCGCCGAGGTCGTCGGCGTGCAGCGGGAGCGAGGGGGTCAGGTACTTGGCGAAGATGTCCTTGGCGGCCTCCGCGTCCGGACGCTCGATCTTGATCTTGACGTCGAGCCGGCCGGGCCGCAGGATCGCGGGGTCGATCATGTCCTCGCGGTTGGAGGCGCCGATGACGATCACGTTCTCCAGGCCCTCGACACCGTCGATCTCGGCCAGGAGCTGCGGGACGATGGTGTTCTCCACGTCCGAGCTGACGCCGGATCCACGCGTGCGGAAGAGGGACTCCATCTCGTCGAAGAAGACGATGACGGGAGTGCCCTCGCTCGCCTTCTCACGAGCACGCTGGAAGACCAGGCGGATGTGGCGCTCGGTCTCACCGACGTACTTGTTGAGGAGCTCGGGGCCCTTGATGTTGAGGAAGTAGCTCTTCCCCGCGGGCTGACCGGTCACCTCGGCGACCTTCTTGGCAAGGGAGTTGGCGACGGCCTTGGCGATCAGCGTCTTGCCGCAGCCGGGCGGGCCGTAGAGCAGGATGCCCTTCGGCGGCCGCAGTTCGTGCTCCTTGAAGAGATCGGGGTGCAGATACGGGAGCTCGACGGCGTCGCGGATCATCTCGATCTGGCCGCCGAGTCCGCCGATCTTGTCGTAGTCGACGTCGGGGACTTCCTCGAGGACGAGCTCCTCGACCTCGCTCTTGGGGATCACCTCGTAGACGTAACCCGAGCGGGGTTCGAGCAGAAGGGCGTCCCCGGGCCGGATGTTCATCTCGAGCAGCGGCTCCGCGAGCCGCACCACCCGCTCCTCGTCGGTGTGGCCGATCACCAGGGCGCGCTCGCCGTCCTCGAGGATCTCCTTGAGGGTGACGATGTCCCCGGCGCGCTCGAACTCCATGGCCTCGACCACATTGAGCGCTTCGTTGAGCATGACTTCCTGGCCGCGCCGGAGCTCTTCGAGCTCGACGCTGGGGCTGACGTTCACCCGGAGCTTGCGGCCCCCGGTGAAGATGTCGCACGTGCCGTCCTCGATCGCCTGCAGGAAGACACCGAAGCCGGCCGGCGGCTGCGCGAGCCGGTCGACCTCCTCCTTGAGGGCCACGATCTGGTCGCGGGCCTCACGGAGTGTGTTGGCGAGCCGCTCGTTCTGAGCGGACACGCCGGCCAGGTTGGTCTGCAGCTCGACGATCCGCTCTTCGAGAATCCTCGTGTGTCGCGGAGAGTCGGCGAGCTTGCGGCGCAGGACGGCGATTTCCTGCTCGAGATAGGCAACCTGGCCGGCTGGGTCTTCAGACCCCCGCCCCGGCCGGATGCCGCGGTTGATGTCGTCGTCGTGGGCTGCCACGGTCCTCACCTCCTCCAAGGGGAGCTGGACGCTTCCTGACCCTACCTGTGTGGGTGGTGATTGAAACCCCTAGATCACAAAGACGGAAGGGGTGTGTCCGATCTTCACCCTTGCGCTCTTGCTCCTGCGAGGGGAATACCCAGGGGATACCCACCCAGCAACATCGGAAAGCGGGCGGTTGTATCGTCGAAGCGTTCAACACCCGTCAACAGCGGCACGACTTGCATCACAGAGCCACGCCCGACGAAGGAAACGGCAGGAGATATGACCGTGCAGCACGAGGTTCCCACCGACGGCGCCGCCGACGCGCTCGAGGTCTGGATCGACCAGGACCTCTGCACCGGGGACGGAATCTGCGCGCAGTACGCCCCTGAGGTCTTCGAGCTCGACATCGACGGCCTCGCATATGTGAAGTCGGCCGACGACGAGCTGCTCCAGGCCCCGGGAGCCACAACGCCGGTGCCGCTGCCGCTGCTGAACGACGTGGTGGACTCCGCGAAGGAGTGCCCGGGCGACTGCATCCACGTGCGTCGGGTTTCGGACAACGTCGAGGTCTACGGACCCGACGCCGAGTGACGGATCACATACGGGTCAGGCGCCGAGCGCCTCGGCCTGGGTGCCGCGGAGGAACTTGCCGCCCTGCCACTGCCACTTGACCCGTTCCTTCTCGTCGGGGCAGCAGCTGGGCACGGCGGCCGACGAATAGCCGAGCAGGGTCGCCGTGATGGTCCGGTCACGTACCGCGAGCTCGCCGACGCTCTGCTTCCGCGCGGGCTCGACCAGGGTGGCGACCACTCGTGGCTCGCCGTCACGGCCGCCCGCCAGTACATAGAGCCCGCTGGGCGGCGTGCCGGAGCCGGCGTCGCAGCGGGCGGCCACCACGGTCTCGGGACTGCCGTCTCCGTCGAGGTCCCCCGTCGCCTTCTTCGTGACCACGCTCGGGAGTCCGCCGCATTCGATGGGCAGCCGTACGGCCGCGGGGTCCGGTGCGGGAGCGGCGGCCGCGGCCGTCGTGGTGCCGGGGCCGGCGCCGGGCTGGGAGGCCGTCGCGGCGTCGGGCTGGAGCATCCCCGCCCCCGCCACCACCGCGGCCATCGCCGCCGCCGTGGCCAGCCAGTGCACGGGGCGGGCATGGGTGTGCGCGAGGTCCGGAACGGCGACGGAGTTCTGCACGCGAGTGGTCTCCTGAGGGGGCTCAGCCGGTGGGGGTGGCCAGCATCGTGCCATACGTCACAGAGGACCGGAACAGCGGGGTCCGTAAGACTGGGGTAAAGGTGCGCGGCGGCCAACATGACGAAGCCGCCGTCGAGTTCGGTGCGGGGCACGGGAACTCGACGGCGGCGTCCGTGCGTTACGGGCGGTCGGCGACGGCCGGTCAGCCCTTGTTGGGGCCCTCGTAGTCCTCGCCGTAGGCGCCCTTGGCGGGCCGGCGGCGGCGCATGGGGGGCTCGACGCCATCGGCGAGACGGCGGGCCGTGACCAGGAAGCCGGTGTGGCCGATCATCCGGTGGTCGGGGCGCACGGCGAGGCCCTCGACGTGCCAGTTGCGGATCATCGACTCCCACGGCTGCGGCTCTGCGAAGCAGCCGATCTCGCGGATGGACTCGACGGTGCGCGCGAGCTGGGTGGTGGTGGCCACGTAGCAGCAGAGGATGCCGCCGGGGACGAGCGCCTTGGAGACGGCCTCGAGGCACTCCCAGGGGGCGAGCATGTCGAGGATGACCCGGTCGACGTCGGCGTCGGTCAGGTTGTCCTGGAGGTCGCCGACGGTGAGCTGCCAGGCCGGGTGCGGGCCGCCGAAGTAGCGCTCCACGTTCGCCTGGGCGATCTCGGCGAAGTCCGCGCGGCGCTCGTAGGAGTGCAGCATGCCGTGGTCGCCGATGGCGCGCAGGAGGAAGCTGCTGAGCGAGCCGGAGCCGACCCCGGCCTCCACGACGCGGGCGCCGGGGAAGATGTCGGCGAAGGCCAGGATCTGCCCCGCGTCCTTGGGGTAGACCACGGCGGCACCGCGGGGCATGGACAGGACATAGTCGGGGAGCAGGGGGCGCAGCGCGAGGTAGGCGACGTTTCCCGTGGTTCGGACAACACTGCCCTCAGGAGCGCCGATCAGCTCGTCGTGGGGGAAGGAACCCTTGTGGGTGTGGAAGTTCTTCCCGGCCTCGAGCGTGAACGTGTAGTGGCGTCCCTTGGGGTCGGTGAGCTGGACCTGGTCCCCGACCTTGAAGGGCCCGCGACGGCGGGCGGCACCGGTCGGTTCGGACATGTGACCAGTGTATGGGCTTCAGGAACCGGGCCGTGCCATGGCGGCGACGAAGGCCCTCTCGACGTCCGCGGCGGACAGCACGCCGTAGATCTCGCCGGACTCCTCGACCACGAGGTACTCGGTGGCCGGTGCGGCCCGCAGGGTGTCGAGGAGGGCCTCTCCGGCGAGTTCCGCGGGGATCTTCATGCCTTCGGTGAGGTCCTGTGCCAGGCCGCCGACGGCGACCCAGGGCCTGCGGTGCTCGGGAACGCCGACGATGGCGGCCTCGCGGACCAGCGCGGTCGGGTCGCCGTGGCCGTCGACGACGACCAGGGCGCGGGCGCCCGCCTCGTTGGCCCGGCGCAGTGCCTCCGACAGCGGGGTGTCCGCCTCCACGGGGACGGCGCGGCGGGTCAGTGCGCGGGCGGCCAGTTCCGGCAGGTGCTCCCGCAGGCGGGCCATCCGCAGGCTGTTGCCGGCGCCGGTCCAGATGATGGCGGCCAGGATGGCGGCCAGCAGGGCGTCGGTGACGGTCTCCGCCCCGCCGATGTCCTCGGTGGAGTTCCCGAGGGCGCCGGTGTGGGTGAGGAGCGGCAGGCCGATGAGGACGGCGACGGCGAGCGCCCGGCCGACCCACGCGGCGGCGACGGTGCCGGCCATGGGCCTGCCGGTGATCTTCCACACGACGGCGCGCAGCATCCGGCCGCCGTCCAGGGGCAGACCCGGCAGCAGGTTGAAGGCCGCGACGATGAGGTTGGAGATCATCAGGCCCGCGAGGAGCACGCCGGGGACGGTGCCGGGCTCCACCGCGTACATGCCGAGGTAGAAGACCCCGGCCAGGGCGAGGGAGAGCAGCGGTCCGACGAAGGCGAGCCAGAACTCACGGCCCGGCGTCTCGGTCTCCTTCTCGATCTCGGAGACGCCGCCGAAGAACTGGAGCTGGATCCGGCGCACCGGAAGCTTGAACCGGAGCGCGGCGACGGTGTGGGCCAGTTCATGGACGAGGACCGAGGCGTAGAAGGCCACGGCGAAGAACAGCGAGACGAGGTAGCGTGCGCCGCCGAGCTCCGGCAGCACGCGGTCGAGCTGTCCGCCGAAGACCCAGGTGATCAGGGCGGCGACGACGAACCAGCTGGGGGCGACGTAGACGGGCACGCCGAAGGGGCGGCCCATGAGCAGGCCACCGCCCGGCTCGGCGGGGCGCCGCGGTCTGCCCTTGCCGGACGTCTTGTCCGGCCCGGACCGCTCGCGCTCACCGCTCGTGTCGTCCTCGTTCACGGGTTCCCTTCGGGGCGAAATGGGGTCGTTGCGAATGGTCGTCGCTCGAAATCATGACGTGCTCGGGGTCTGTGGTCGATGGTATGCCGCTCGCTGTCGGTGGCGGGCCGTAGGGTCTGCGTCATGAGTACGAGCCAGCAGCCCGCAGAGC